>DDWY01000043.1 GCA_002347705.1 Anaerolineaceae bacterium UBA2274
ATGAGCCATCAGCCATCAGCCACGAGCTAATTCATGCTAAAATGAAATGGAATGACACGGAGGTAATTCCCAATTCATGTGCGCCAGACCACAAAAAAGCGTTCCCAGAATCGGTTGGGACATGACAAACGCTGTTCCGGGAACGCTGATCAAATGCTTCTTCCTCAAAAACGAAGAAGTCCTCTTCAAAAAGGACAAAACCGGGAGGACCTTCCAATGCGTCCCTTCCTCCTGGGAGTGGATTCGCGATGATCATGTCGATTGGGATATCACCGGAATCACCGGCACCTCTGACAGTTTCCGCGTCATCAGCCAGGAGGAAGCTGCTGAATTCGTCCAATCACGCGGAGGNNAAACTTCTAAAAGAGTGAGTACGATTGAGGATTGTTGAATCCAGAAAAAATCCAGGCAAGGTCTCCCTCACCTGGATAAATCAGAATGAATGCCAGGGTTGACGCTGACGCTACCGATAAAACCTCGCGGCATTCAGGGATTAATATTCATACTCCACTTCATCATCGACGAGCATACCCATCACAACCTCGCCATCCACGGACACAACATACCAGACTTCATTGACACCCTGGCCATTTGTATCGCCTGGCTGGGCATCTCCCACCCAGTAGTACAGGGGCATTTTATTATAGGTGACAATTTTGGAACCGTCTGGAAGATCTGCCTCGCCTAGCAAGCTGTCATCCACGCCTTCACCCAGGCTGAAATCGTCGACAGCCAATAGCGGCGGCCAGGATTCCAGACAGGCACCAGCACAATTCGATACGTTCGGTCCATCCTTGGTGAACATATACAAAATCATGTCTTTTCCATCTGCCAGGATTTCACCATATTCGGGGTGATTGTAGACCTGTAGCAACACCTCACTCTTTTCAGCTTCCATCCCAATTGGATCACCTGCCGGGGAGACCACATACCAGACTTTATTGACATCTTGCCCGGTCGTATCGCCCGGATTGATATCATTCACCCAGTAGTATAGTGGCATCTGGTTATACGTCACAATCATAGAGCCATCTGGCAATGCTGCTTCACCTAACAGGCTGGCATCCACTCCCGCTCCTGCTGTCACAGCGCCATCTGCCAGTAATGGTGGCCAGGCAGCCAGACAGTCGCCCGCACAATTCACCTTATTGGGTTCGTCCTTGGTGAACATATACAGGGTCATGCCGTTGCCATCCACCAAGATATCTCCCAGAACCGGATCCTTCGCCACCTGAATAATGACCTCCGTCTCTTTGACTTCCAGGGTTGGTTCAGCGACCAGCGGGGCATCTTCAGGCATGTCGCCGGTGACCGGTATCACCTGCGGTTGGCAGGCAGACAGTATCAGCGCGCCGAGCGTCAGGAGCCCCACAAAGTTTATAGATTTTTTGGAAAGGTTTCTTTTCATCATTTATTCTCCTATTTTGAACAAAAATACGACAACCAGAAAGGTGCTGTTTTTGTTGTTGCCAGGTCACCACTTGGTTTGTATTTAACAATACGCATGGTTGATCAAATTGGATCATTTTTATCCAATTCTTTTTCATCATTTTTGATTCGAAATTCCCCCTGGAAATAAATTACAGCTCGCCGCCCAAGATTTTCTCCCCCGTCGGTTGTGGACTACCCCCCAGTGGTTCGATCGTAACGCCAAATGACTGGAATGAATCCAGGGGCTGCTCGGCAGAGACCATCAGGTTACCATAGCCATCCTCGTTGACCGAGAAAACCCCACCGCTGGTTCTGACGCCATCCTGGATCAGCCAGATCTGGTATTGCTGATCTTCTGTTAAGAGCGGGGCATGCGTTACAGCCAGCGACCCGTAATTTTGATCTCGGAACACCATCACATAACCGCTGGTCTCTGGTGCCAGGTCGGTGCTTTCCAGGCGAACAATCTGCATGTATCCGCTCGGTACCTGTGCCTGCAATTCTTTCACCTGCTGGCGAAGGAGGATATTGTTGACACCCAGCAAGAGGATGACCAGCAAGGTTAGCACGCCAAACGCAAGGCCGACTGGCCGTCGGAACAGGTTGCCCAGAACCTCCCGGAAGCCTATTTTTTCGGGTGTTGGATTGGGAATCTTGGATTGGTGAGATCCCGCCGCCTGATTAACCTTTTGCAGCACCTTCGCTTTCAGTTCGGGCGCTGGGATGGACTGGGCTGTGATGCGTGTTAATTGTCCGGCTGTCTCGGCATAAGCAGCAACCTCGCGCTGACAGACATCACAACCCTGCAAGTGCTCAGTCACCAGCGACAATTCTTCTTCGTCGAGGATCCCTAAGGCGTAACCAGCCAGTAGTTCAAAAACGTGTTCTTCAGACATTAATCCCGTTTCTCCATCCATTTTCTTTGCATCTCATCAGCGTTGATGTCATCGCAACCCAACCTATTAGAATATACGTACAAAAGGGCAGGTTGGATGAGGTCTTTCTTAAGAAGTTTCGATCATTCCTTGATCCTGCAAGGCATCCCGCAGCCTTTGCATTGCCAACCGAATGCGCGATTTTACAGTTCCTAACGGCTCACCCAGCGTAGCAGCAATCTGGCTGTGCGACATTCCGTTAAAATAAGCCAGTCCCAACACCTGGCGCTGATCGGCTGGCAGGTCTGCCACCATCTGCTGGATTGCTCGCTGCTGTAGGGTGGTTTCGATCTCGTGCTCGAGACCTTCAGCCTCTGGCAGACCATCGCGCTGCTCCTGACCAACTCCATCCAGCCAGTCCACTAACGCCTGCTCGGGACGCACACCACGTCGGCGCAATTCATCGACGGCCCGATGCCGGGCAATGCTCACCAACCAGGTATTCACCCGTGAAAGCTGGGCTCGGTACCCGCGGGCGCCTTCACAGGCACGCACAAAAACGTCCTGAGTGATCTCCTCGCTGGTTTCGATATCGCCCACCAGTCGCAAGGCAACGCTGAACACAAGGCGCCCGTAGCGGTCATACAGCGTGCCGAGTGCCTCATTCAGGATTCGCTTAGCATTCAAGTTCCCATAAGAGTTGGCGATCATCTCCAGCAGGCTGGCATCATCCAGGTTAGAAAAATCCACTCATTTCCTTTCATCAGACGCATCCGTTTTGCTAGTATAGCACGCTGAAAATGAAAGAAAAACGCTTGAATAAGGTGGGGGGGAAAGCTCATAACTCAAAACTGAAAGCTCAATGCAAACAATGTCACCGTGACTAGTCAGCTGTCAGCTAAATACTTTCTTTTTCTTCAAAAACATGCTATGGTTATAGATAGTTTTTCGGAATCCAACCAAAAGGAGGCAAGCATGGGCAAAGATAAAGATAAGGACAAAGGCAAGGATAAAGACAAGAAGAAGAAAAAAGACAAGAAAAAAGATAAGAAGTAATCTGATCTTCTAACTCTTTCCCCTTTTTCAACTTTATAAAAACAAATCCAAATTTACTTCTAACCTGGATGATGAGCAGGTTGGTTTTCCTGTGCCCAAATTGGGCATTGTGGTACCTCTGATCGTCTCCAGGTGTTTTAATTCTGGTTTAGAAAACACTCCTGGATTATTCGCGAGGAGGTACAGCAAATAAAATTCTGCCTATTCCATCTATTTTTTTCATTGTCAGCTGTGAGCAATCAGCCGTGAGCCTTCTTTCAAAAAAGAGTATAATTTCAGAAACCACAAAAAAGGCAGGACAAACAAATGAAAATTTACATCACCGGCATCAGCGGTTTCCTTTCGATCAATCTGGTACGTTACCTCCTGGCGCATGGCTATACCGAAATCAGTGGCATCGACCTGGTCGATTTCACCTATCCCGAGCGCGATCAGATCCAGTTCCTGCAGGGGGATATCCGCAAAGAGGCTGACCTGCGCAAAAGCATGCAAGATGCCGACGTGGTCATTCACACCGCCGCCGCCCTGCCGCTCTACAGCCCCGAAGAAATCTACTCCACCGATGTTGCCGGCACGCGTCTGGTGCTACAAACCGCGCAAGCATATGGAGTTAAACGCGTCATCCATATCTCCTCCACCGCTGTTTATGGTGTCCCCGATCATCATCCCCTGTATGAAAGCGACCCGATGATTGGCGTGGGCGATTACGGAAAAGCCAAAATCCAGGCTGAGCAGGTCTGTCATGATTTTCGTGAGGCGGGATTATGTGTCCCCATCCTGCGTCCCAAATCCTTTGTAGGTCCCGAACGCCTGGGGGTTTTTGCGATCTTCTACGAATGGGCATCCGAGGGCAAGAATTTCCCCAATATCGGCAGCGGCAACAACCGCTACCAGCTACTGGATGTGGAAGACCTGTGTGAAGCCATCCATTCCTGCATGTCGCTGGATGAGGATGTGGTCAACGACACCTTCAACATCGCCGCCACCGAGTTCACCACCATGAAGGGTGATTACCAGGCAGTCCTGGATGAAGCCGGCTTTGGCAAGAAGATCATCCCCTTCCCGGCAGGTCCGGTTGTGCTGGCGCTGCGTGTGCTGGAAGCGCTCAAGCTCTCCCCTCTGTATCCGTGGATCTACGAGACCGCCTCGAAGGATTCGTTTGTATCAGTTGAAAAAGCGCAGCAGAAGCTCAACTACAAACCGAAGTACTCGAATCAGCAGGCAATGATCCGTAACTTCCACTGGTACCTGGCTAACCGCGAGAGTCTGCAATCCGAGCCCAGCACCGGTGTGACCCACCGCGTACCCTGGAAGCAGAAAGCGCTCAAGTGGGTGAAGGTGTTTTTCTAGCTGATAGCTGATGGCTGATTGGTCATAGAAAAAAGATTTGCTTCCAAAATAGAAATGGGAGTTCTCAGCGATAATTTTGAACAGGACAACTAGCCTCCGCCTTGAGACTTTCAACTTTCAACCTGTAAGTTTATGCGATCTGTTGTAATCGCCCTCTTTACCCATGATAATAAAGTATATGAGGAGGAACCATGGCGGAACTAAAAACAACCCAAAATGACTCAGATGTAGAAACTTACCTGAACAGCGTGGAGCACCCAACCAAGCGCACTGATAGCTTCAAATTGCTGCAGTTAATGGGTAAAGTGACCGGCCTGGAGCCTAAAATGTGGGGGGACAGTATCGTTGGCTTCGGAGAATATCATTACCGCTATGCCACCGGGCATGAAGGTGATGCCGCGTTGGTAGGCTTTTCCCCACGCAAACAAAACCTGACACTCTATCTGATGGGTTGCTACATCCGGTCAGATGACAAATCCTATGATGAACTCTTCAGCCAACTTGGAAAGCACAAACTGGGCAAATCATGCCTGTACATCAACAAACTGGCAGATGTGGATATGGGAGTACTGGAAGAATTGGTACG
>DDWY01000079.1 GCA_002347705.1 Anaerolineaceae bacterium UBA2274
ATGCTGGCAATAAAGGCGGGCAGAATAAAGCTGAATCCCGATACCAGCAGACCCGGATAGCCAGCGTAGACATATCCTACATGGTAGCAGGTCTCACTGGCATTCGGACCCGGGATGAGATTGGCAGCAGCCAAGAGGTCCAAAAAATGCTCAGGAGTGATCCAGTTGCGCTTGCGCACATACTCATCTTCCATCATGGCAATATGCGCCGTGGGGGCGCCAAAGCTGGTGCTGCCGATTTTCAGGCTCACCAGCATCAATTCAATCAGTCTCTTCTTTAGCGGGGCTGGCTTTTGTTCTGCGGATCCACTGGATGGTGTTTCTGGCAGCGGTATCTGCTCAAGCTGAGCATCCTCAGACTTCATAACGGTTTCTTCGTTCAAGATCAGGACTCCAGGTGAGGTAAATTTAGCAGCAGGTTTTCGAGAATCAGACGGGAATTTACATATTGATCAAGCATGGTCAGCGCTTCTTCATGACGCTGCAAAATACCCGCGACTTGCTGCAGGTTTAAAGCAGCTGCGGTGTGCCGGATCAGTTCTTCTTTCTCCAGGTTGACCAGGGGCACCTCGCCCGCCTCACTACTAATCAAAATGTCGCGCCAAAAGGTCAGCCAGGTCGCAATTAAAAAGCTGTAAGTTTCCCGTGTCTGCCCCTTTGCCCTCTGTAATTTTTCAACGTATTTAAGTCTATCGCGCAGATCCATGCCCAGAATTTCTTCAAGCTGATCGAGTGAGTCATGGTACTTATCAAGCAAATCCTCATCCCGCAGATAGTGCATCGCAGTTCCCACGCGTCCACCAGCAAGCTGCGCCAGTTTGCGTGATTCACCCTCGCTCAATCCATGTTTCGTTTGCAGCTCTTTTGCCAGGTCGTCGATGCGCATCGGACGCAGCCGCACCACCTCACAGCGGGAGGCAATCGTCTCAAGCAGGCTTTCGCGCGCGTCAGCGGTCAGGATGAGGATAGCGCGGGATGGCGGCTCCTCAAGCGATTTGAGCAGGGCGTTTGAAGCACCCATCGTTGCCCTTTGAAAGTCCGGAATGAGCACGACGCGATAATTGGATTGATAAGGAGCAAGCGCTAATGACTGCTGCATGGCACGCACCTGCTCAATTTTTAGTTCTCTGGCTCCTTCAGCAATCCGCAAAATTTCCAAATCCGGAAAAGCCCGCGCTTCAATTTGACGGCATTGCTGGCACTCTCCACAAAACTCCCCTTTGGATGGGGGATTGGCGCAATTCAGCGCCTTCACGAACGCCAGCGCCAGCGTTTCGCGCCCAACTCCTTCCGCGCCAGTAATCAGATAGGCGTGCCGTATATTCTCAGGTTGGGAATGGATTTGCAGAAATTGGATGGCTGTTTCGTGACCCAGGAGATTCCATGACATGAGTGCATTTTAACACACGTTGTGACCGCCGCCGAGCATATGCTCAGGTTTCTCCCCGCTTGGCCCCGCCGCTCTTGGCCCCACCGCTCTGTCCCCGCCGCTCTCAGTGCCATAGATTTTTAGAATATAATAGAAGGTTGATGTAAATTTTTTAGTAAAAAATCAAGATTCGATGGAGTAAGTATGACCAAAGACATTTTTAAATTATCCTGGCACGCGCTTGAGTCTGATGAGGTTTTAGACAATCTTGATGTCCCTCTCGAAACCGGGCTTAGCACCGCAGAAGCCACTGAGCGCCTGGAAGAGTACGGCCACAACGAACTGGTCGAGAAAGCAGGACGCACAATCTGGCAGAAACTCTGGGAGCAGATCAACAGCTTTGTAATCTGGCTTCTGATCGGCGCCGCTGTCATTTCGGCAATTCTGGGCGACTGGGTGGAAGCCGGAGCAATTATGCTGATTGTTGTCCTCAACGCCATTATGGGCGTAGTTCAGGAATCCCGCGCTGAAGCCTCACTCGCTGCCCTCAAAAAGATGGCGGCTCCTGAAGCCCAGGTGCTGCGCGATGGTCACAGGCAGTTAGTGCCGGCGCGCGACCTCGTGCCAGGGGATATCGTCTTCATCGAAGCGGGCAATTTTATCCCTGCGGATGTGCGCCTGCTGGAAGCGGTCAACCTAAGCATAGACGAGGCCTCCCTCACCGGAGAGTCCGTGCCGGCCAAGAAAGACGCCGAATCCAACCTGCAGGCGGATATCCCCCTGGGAGATCGTGAAAATACTGCCTTCCTGGGCACCACCGTCACTTACGGACGCGGCAAGGGTGTGGTTATTGCCACCGGCATGCATACCCAACTTGGCTTAATTGCCACCATGCTTCAATCAGTGGAAGAGGAGCAGACCCCTCTGCAAAAACGCCTCGAACAGCTCGGTAAAACCCTCGGCATTGCTGCGCTAATTGTGTGTGTCCTGGTTTTCGTGATCGGTGTTGCCCGCCTGGTTCTTGCACCAGGGACGCTGGACCTGGGTTCCAAAGCCTTCTGGGATGAGATCATTGCCCTCTTCATGGTGGCTGTCTCGCTGGCAATCGCTGCCGTGCCCGAAGGTTTACCCGCTGTGGTCACCATCAGCCTGGCCGGCGGTATGCGCGAAATGGTCAACCGTCACGCCCTGATCCGCAGGCTGGCTTCCGTTGAGACCCTTGGCTCTGTCACCACCATCTGCACTGACAAGACCGGCACCCTCACTCAAAACCAGATGACTGTCACCAAACTTTGGGTGGATGGTCAGTTCGTGGACATCACAGGCACCGGCTACGAACCGGTTGGCAGCTTCTTTGTCAATGGAGAAGAAATCCCAGACCTCAAGCAGCTCCCCGCAGCCAGAACTGCCCTGTGGGTTGGCACTATCAACAACGATGCACAGCTCGAGCCAGTTGGTGAAAGCGAAGGCAAGACCACCTACCGCATGGTCGGCGACCCCACCGAAGGTTCCATCCTGGTAGCCGCTCTCAAAGCTGGCGCTGCTGCCAACGTTGTGAACCAAAATTATCCCCGCAAACAGGAAATCCCCTTTGACTCTGCCCGCAAACGCATGGTTACTATCCATAACATCGTCAATCCTGGTCACGGCGACATCTCACCATATGTGACCGATGAAAAGACGAATTGGTTCACGATTGCTGTCAAGGGAGCGCCGGATGTGGTACTTGACCTCTGCACCTATCGCTCCGGAATGGATAACACGCCGGTTCCCCTCACCCCGGAACTGCGCCAGGAAATTCTGGATGCCAATGACCAGATGACCAGTAAGGCTCTGCGCGTACTGGGTGTGGCTTATCGCCCTGTACCTGAAATGCCTGATGAAATAAGTGCCGACGCCCTTGAAAAAGATTTGATTTTTGTCGGTCTGATCGGTATGATCGACCCCTCACGCCCCGAAGTGAAACCCGCCCTCAAGGAAGCCCTCACTGCCGGCATCCGCTCAGTAATGATCACTGGTGACTACCCCAATACCGCCAAAGCCATCGCCGAAGACATCGGCTTGCTGCGCAAAGGGCACCAGGTGCTGACTGGCGCGGATGTTGAACACGCGACTGAAGCAGAAATGCGCGAGATCGTCAAGATCACGGATGTCTACGCGCGCGTCAGCCCCGAACACAAGATGAAGATCGTGGATGCCCTGCGCGATAACGGCGAAGTAGTCGCGATGACGGGTGACGGCGTCAATGATGCCCCCGCCATCAAACGTGCTGATATCGGCGTTGCCATGGGCATTACCGGCACCGACGTTGCCAAAGAAACCGCCGATATGGTGCTCACGGACGACAACTACGCCTCGATCGTCTCGGCGGTGGAGCAGGGTCGTATCATCTACAGCAATATCCGCAAATTCGTCTACTACCTGGTCTCCTGCAACATTGCCGAGATCATGATCATCTTCCTTGCCACGGTATTCGGCTGGAATACCCCCCTGGCTCCCATTCAGCTTTTGTGGCTCAACCTGGTCACGGATGGCGCTCCCGCGCTGGCGCTCGGCACCGAAAAGGGCGACCCCGACATCATGCAGCATCCGCCCCGACCTTCTGACGAGCCGATCATTAACAAGTTTATGCTGAAGGGCATTATCGTCCAGACCATCGCAATCACAGTTACGACTCTGGCTGCCTTCCTGCTTGGCGGCGGCGCCATGAAGGGAGCGCCCGCAGAAGCCC
>DDWY01000017.1 GCA_002347705.1 Anaerolineaceae bacterium UBA2274
TCGATGCTCCACTCGCTTGAAAGTTGGTATCTCATAGCTTCGATTATAACCTTCTCCACTCATTTTTTCTCATTGCTGAACGAAAATAGATAACGAAGCTGCTCGAATTGAAAATTTCATGTTGCTAATTTTATAGGAGTTGCTATAATGTTAAATAATTCTATCAACCAACAATCTACCGAGCAAATTGGAGGGACCATGCTCAAAAAACGATTCTTTTCACTGGTTTTTTCTTCTATTTTGATTCTTTCAATCGTATTCAGTAGTGTTGTCTCTGCCGATGGAGGCGGAACAACCGTTTTCCTCCCAGCCATTCTTAAACAATCCACATTAACCGTTGCAACCTCGTACAACCAGATTCAAAATCTGAGTCCATTCTTTAATAGTACAAGTTATGAAAAAGACATAGTCAATCTCACCCAGGTCAACCTTGTCACCACTGACCGACAGGGTATGGTCATCGAAAATGCCATCGCTGGTGAGACACGTTCTTTCAATGGGACACCCTACACCTACACCGGACCGGCTAACGTTGACATCGAGATCAACGCCACGACCGAGAACACCCTCTACACATTCACATTGAGATCTGGCATGCAATTCGCCGATGGGCTGCCTTTGAGCGCAGATGACCTGATTTTCACCCTGTACACCTTCCTTGATCCTTCTTATGATGGGTCGAATGGGATTGCTACATTGCCAATCCTTGGCTTGCAGAATTATCAGACTCAGACCACACCTGAAATTTATGATAAGTATGCTGGTTTTTACACGTCCATTTACGATTCAGGCAAAGATCATGTCTGGGATTCCTCTGACCCCTGGACGCAAGACCAGCAGACTGATGTCTGGAATCGATTGGAAGCAGCTTTGGCAATCGAGGTTGAGAAAATTGTAGACTACGTTGTCAGCTACTATGCTGCTAGTTATTCATGGTATTACCTTGGATTTAGTCCTGAGGAGGTTTATGCAAATGAGGGTCTGCAGGTTGCCTTGGGCATGACAATGTGGGGGTTTGGTCAGGTAGACACAACCACAAAGATCCTGACCGCCAATTGCTCAGGCAGAACCTGGAATCTGTATTATGAGTATCCTACCCAAGCTGATTATGCTGAAGAAATATTAATCTGTTATAGCAATGACTATCGCGCGGCATTTCCGTATGAATCAACAGACGGCACCGATGTGTACCAAGAAGTCAAAGAGGATTTCATCTTGTATTGGGGACCGCTTGACCCGGACATGATTGGAGGAATACCCAGCATCAGTGGTATTCAAAAGCTCAACGACACTACTGTAACCATCGAGATTGAAGGTTTCGATCCCTCCTGGATCTACTCCTTAAACATTCCAATTACTCCTCTGCATTATTACGGTAGTACGGCCAAATTCGACTACGCTCTGAACATGTTCGGCTTCGATTTCTGTCACTTGTCATTGCAGAGAAGTAAAGACCATGCTCCTATGGGCGCAGGACCTTATCAATTCGCCTCAAAACAAGAAGGTGTGAACTATCTTGGTGCTAACAGCTATTACTACAAAGGTGAACCCAAGATCAATCGGATAAGGTTTGTCGAGGATGCCAGCCATTCTCTGCCGGATGCCATAAGCTCAGGCAGTATCGATCTGGCTTTTGCCTACTATAACCCCAATACAATAGCAGAGATTTACGCTTTAAATTCCAACGGAGAACTCACAGGCAATATCATTACCACATCCAAAGTTGATAACCTCGGTTATGGATACATCGGCATCAACGCCAGATTGGTGAAAGTTGGGGATGACCCTGCCTCAACCGTTTCACGTTATATGCGTAAAGCGTTCTCCACTATCCTGGCCGTTCACCGAAAACCAGCAAATGAAGCTTACTATGGTGTGGATGGCGCTTCAACTCTGGAATACCCGATCATTCCCTCATCCTGGGGGTCCCCTCAACCGGACGATCCGGATTATCATGAAGCCTTTGCAGTGGACATCAATGGTGATCCAATATACACCCCGGGGATGACCCAGTCGCAAAGGGTGGCGGCTGCCCAACAAACTGCGCTTGGTTTCTTTGAAGCAGCTGGCTTTACAGTTTCTGAAGGAGTAATTGTGGCTGCCCCAGCAGGCGCAAAACTGACTTATGAAGTCATTGTTCCCGGGGGAGGTGTGGGGGATCACCCTGCTTATAGCCTTCTCGTTGCAGCCCAAAATACACTATCTGAAATTGGGATAACCTTGACCATAATCGATCCCCCTGATTCTAACGTCTTGTGGAATGCGTTGAACAACGGTACCCAAGAGCTGTGGACAGCTGCTTGGAGTTCAACGATCGATCCGGACCTCTTCCAGGTGTATCACAGTTCCAATACATTTGATCAACCTGATGGAACTCACTCAAATCACTATTACATCCAGGATCAAGAATTAGATTTTCTTATAATGCAAGCATGTTCAAGTGACGACCAGGAATTGAGAAAACAGCTTTACCAGCAAGCCTTTGACATCATCATGGATTGGGGTGCCGAAATCCCCAATTATGCTCGTAAAAACTTCTCTCTCTTCAGCAGTCAACGGATCAACACAGCCACAATCACTCCGGATATCACACCATTCTGGAACTGGCAGAACGATATTGAAGACATGGCAATGAAATAGCCAACTATCTAAGATGCATGAAAAGTGCGGGTATTAAAACCCGCACTTTTCTGTTTGAAACGATTATCTTTCTGGTAAACAACACCACCAAAAACCAATTGCTTGACAGTNNTCTGATCATAGAGATACTGCCCGTAAAAGGAATTCTCGCCGCTTTCTACATACCGTTGTTTTTCCATCGTTGCCTCTCAGGGTTGGGATTAGACTGTTCTAATTGAATCATATTTTGCCTAAAACGTCAATTTTGAACTTGTTTTTCAACACCCTCAAACCAATTGCTTGACAGTCTCGCCGGTCGCGGTTAAAATTTCAGTTCGTTGCCGAGTTAGCTCAGTTGGTAGAGCATTCGACTGAAAATTGAAGGGTCCACAGTTCAAGTCTGTGACTCGGCACACAAAACAACCGCTTGTGAGAACAGGCGGTTTTTTTGTTTCTTCAACCGCTGTCCAGGAATTGCAGGTCAGTCTTCGTCGATTTCCTTGTCCTCTTCCTCAAATTCTGCCCCCTCCTCAATAGAATCGAGAAGGTCAAGCTCCTCCAAATCTTCATCGTCGTACTCATCCAGCAGGAACTTGATCTCGAGGGTCTCGCTGATGTCTTCCAATGAATAGGCAATCCGTTCCAGGGTCTGGCGCAGTAGGGCAATTTCGTTTAAGAATGCTTCGTTGAGTTCCATGTTAATCTCCTTTTCTATTACTATAACAGGTAGGAGAGAAAATGGGAGGTTTTTCCATGAAACTTTTCCATGAAACTCGTCCCTGCAATCCGCTTCAAGCACCTATTCTAAGGCTATAATTGGGATATCGAATAACAGGAGTGTGTAAGATGAGAATCGGATTAATCACAGCAGGCAGTGACAGCCCAGGCGTCAACGCTGCCATTCGCGGCTTTGGCAAAGCCGTTGCAAACGCCTATAAAATGGATGTGTTGGGTTTCCGGGATGGTTATCTCGGCCTGATTGAGGACCGCAAGGTGAACCTGCTGGAAGGTACAATGCTCTCGGGTATCCTGACCCAGGGCGGCACGATCCTCGGCACCAGCCGCCATGTGCCTGAATCCATGCCAGGCCCGGAAGGTCCCATTGACCGCACGCAGGAAGCCGTCGACAGCTACCATCGCAACAATCTTGACGCGCTGATCATCATCGGCGACAACAAAAGCCAATCCGCCGCCTATCACCTCAGCCAGGCCGGCTTGAATATCATCACCATGCCGAAATCTTGCGAAAACGACGTACCCCGCACGGATAAATCAATCGGTTTCGATACCGCCCGTGAGATTGCTACCGAGGCGATCGACCGCCTCCACACCAACGCCAACGCCACGCACCGCATCATGCTGGTGGAGCTGCTCGGCAACTGCTCCGGCTGGCTGACCATGGGCGCGGGGCTGGCAGCAGGCGCGGACGTGATCCTCATCCCGGAAATTCCTTATGATTTTGATGTGGTAATCGAGGCTATTCATCGCCGTAAAGCCGCCGGGCGCAACTTTTCGCTTGTCGCTGTTGCTGAAAAAGCCAGGTCGAAAGAACTGGTGGACTTTATGGAGTTGGCTGCCAGCAAACGAGCCGAAAGCGCTGATGAGCAAGAAAAAGCTTTCGAACGCATCGAAAACAACTACTCCGCGCAAACCTTGCTGTTGGCGCGGCGCCTTGGCGAAGCCACTGACCTTGAAACCCACATTACCATCCTCGGTTCGCTGGTCCGCGGCGGCACCCCCACCGCGGCTGACCGCCTGCTTGCCAATCAATTGGCGGAATGGAGCGTGCGCATGGCGGCGGATGGACAGTTTGGGCATATGGCGTGCCGCATTGACGGCTCAGTCACCAGCGTTCCCTTGGACGAGGTAGCTGGCAAAGCCAAGCTTATGCCTCTCGACCACGACTGGATCCGCGGTTCATTCCAGGTGGGCACCTGCCTGGGGATTCCTGACCTCCCCGTTGCGTGAAAGAGCAAAAAGGATCTGCATGCAAGCAGGTCCTATTTTTGTCGTTAGCAAGCAAACCGGAAATGCCCTCTATTTGGAATAAAAGTTCTTCCGGATTTGAGGATCGCGCGCCAAACCCGCTTCGAGGATGTCCATCAGGTTATCGAACAAGTCCTGAGTTGTGCGGTCATAACCTGAAGAAAGCCTGCCTGAAGCAATGTCGGGCGCTTTGTCGTCGATCCGTTCCACCAGGTAGGGCGCAATCCCGCCCTCGATGATTTCGAGCATGAAAGCTGCCATGTCCACGTCCACCCAGGTGGCAATATCGTCATGCAGAATGCCCTGAGTCAGGAACGCATGGAAGCGCCCGTCCCCACTTATCCGCTCACCCGTCTCCGGGTCGACGCTGCTTGCGTGATTGGAGTTCAAGCGCTGAAAGCGCTCAATCCTGGCTAAGTCCGGGTGCCTGATTTGGAACTCAACCGCCGCCTGCAAGACGCGCCGCAGATAGCGGAAGGTGTCGAGGTTAGCCGAGTCCAGGGGCAGGCTGTTGATCACCTCGAGTTTTTTCTGGTAGATAATGCTCAGGATGTGAGCGTGCAAATCTTCGATGTCTTCAAAGTATTGGTAAAAGGACCCCTTGGCAATGCCCGCCTCCCGAACGATGGCATTGATCGATGCGCTTTGGAGCGGATTAGCGGCAAATTCGGCGATGGCAGCTTTTTCGATTTGCAGGCGCTTTTCTTCGGGTAGGTTATGGTAGGTTTTCGTGGGCATAGGGCTCCTTGGGGTGGTATGACTGACCGGTCATATTGTACATTCACCGGGTTTGGATGTCAACAACAATTAACAACTTGGTCACCTTGGTAGGGGTAACCCCCTGTGGTTACCCATTTTCGTAGGGCAGATTCCGCACCTGCCCGCGTGTTTACATGCGGGGTTGAACATGACATCACGTGTGTTAGTCACTTTTCTATTTTTACTCCCCGAGTGTGAATTTAACGTAGTGGCGATCCATAAAGGTAAAATAATTCCGTGAATCACAATCCTCCAATGCCCTACCAGCGAAACCTTCGTTTGCCTGAATTTGATTATTCCCAACCAGGTGCCTATTTTGTGACCATCGTCACCCAGGATCGCAGAATGGTGTTTGGGCAGGTCATTAATGGAGAAATGGTGTTAAATGAGACAGGAAAGATAGTGGAAGAGGTGTGGGATTCCATACCCGCACATTTTGCATATGTCGAATTGGGCGAATTTGTGGTCATGCCAAACCACATTCATGGGATCATCTCAATCGTAAATGTAGAGGCGACGCATGCGTCGCCCCTACCCAGGATATCCCAAGGTCCTGCTCCAGGTTCCATTGGATCTATTATTGGATCCTTTAAATCCGCAGCAACAAGAAGAGTTTATGCATTTACAAATAACCACGAGAAGCCTCTTTGGCAGCGGAATTATTACGAACACATTATCAGAAATGAGCGGGATCACCTGGCAATCTATGATTATATCCTCGCCAATCCAATGAATTGGGAAAAGGACGAGGAAAACCCACACCTGTTGAGGTAACCCCGTATGGTTACCCTGTAATATCAACCAAATAACGGTCAACCACAGGGGGTTGACCTACAAAAACGGCCGTATCGATCTCCTGACCAACCACATAGGTCAGCCAAACCACCCCCCTCACCTTAACCAATTTCTGCTAAAATTGTCCTCATGCAGCACATCTACTCTACCTGGCGCTCGGAATACATCGGGCGGGATAAACACAACGAAGGTTGCGCCTTCTGCCTTGCCCTCCAAGAACAAGATGGCCCAGAAAACCTGATCTTCCACCGCGGGGAAACCTGTTTTGTAATCCTCAATCTCTTCCCCTATACCAGCGGGCACCTGATGGTGGTCCCCTACACCCACACCAATCAACTTTCCGACCTGCCCGCTGAGACCCTCAACGAGATGATGCAGCTGGTTCAAAAGGCTGTGCGCGTGTTGGAAGAGGTGTATCACCCCCAGGGATTCAACGTTGGTCTGAATCTAGGATCGGCAGCTGGCGCCGGCATCGCGGCTCACATGCACATGCACGTCGTCCCGCGCTGGCAGGGCGATGCCAATTTTATGTCTGTGATTGGCGAGACGCGCGTTCTGCCTGAAGACCTCGGGCTCACTTACCAGCGACTCTCCGAAGCCTGGCAGGCTGATAACAATTAACGTTGTTAGCAAACTTAACCCCACAAATAACTTACTTTTCGCCCAGCGCTTTTATCTCACCAAGTCCGGTCACGCTTTGCGTAATTTGCGGGCTGCCCCAGTAACTGACGCTGTAAGCGCCTGCCAGGTCGAGGTTCAACCTTTCCGCTGCCCACACCACCACGTTGGCTGCCCCGATAATTTCCACGCTTACATTAGCGCTCTTGAGGTTTTCTGCCTGGTAGTTGGTTCCTCCCGATACCTTGACATTGTGGTTTTCGGCAATTCCAAAGACTTCGATATTGCCGCCACCAGTCAGGGTCATGCTCAGGGTATTAACCAGCAGGTTATTCATCCTGACGCTGGCACCGCCATTAATAGTAAGATTGAAATCTTCCAGGGTAAGTTCATCCGCCATCAATTCCACCCCACCATCCAGCCTGAAATCGCTCAAGTTCTTGAAAGTGATCGTCAGGGTCAGGCTCTCAGCCCAGAATTCGAAGAGTTTTCGGTCACGGTAGTTTATCTCAAGCACACCGTCATTCACTTGCGTCAGCACCTGGTCTACAACGCGGCGTGAACCTTCGACCTTGATGGAGTGCTCACTGCCCTGCACGAGGTTCACCTTTGCGCCGCCATCCATATCGATCTTTGTAAACTCACCCAATTGACGGAACTCACTCACCAAAACATTTTGGTCCTTGTCATTAGTTTGAGGGATTGGGGTCGGAGTCCGGCGGGTAATGCCGCAAGCCAAAGTCGTCAGCAAAATTACAGACAAGAACGCAATCAGTCTGGATCGATTCTTCATGTTTCACCTCTTTCAAGATCAAAGTTGATTTTACATCAAATCGCAAGCACTCTTCACCAAGCAGTTCTACCAAGCAGTTCAGGGTGGGGCTTGGAAAGTGAGCTCTTTTCGCTCAGGTTTCTTCTCATGCAATTTGACTAATGTTGGATTCAATCAGACAAATATTAAAATATGCACAAGCGCCATGGTGCTATAATTTCAGCCAGTAAACACACCCTTGTTTTGGAGACAGCATGGCAAAACGCAAGCTCAAACGTCAACTTACCCTCCTGCAAGTCATCATGCTCGGCACTGCCGGCACCATTGCTGCAGAAATTTTCGTCCTTACAGGTCACGTCGCTAAAATCGCCGGTCCTGAATCCGTCCTGGCGCTCGCTCTCGGCGGTCTGCTCACGCTCAGCATCGCCCTCAACTACTGCGAACTCGCCACCACCTTCCCCGTTACCGGCGGCGCGATGACCTACGTGGGCGAAGCGTTTGGCAAAGGCTGGCTGATGTTTCTGGTTGGTTCGCTCGACGCCCTTTCCAGCACCTTCTATGCCGCTCTTTCCGCGGTTGGCTTTGCCATCTCGCTCTCCATTTTTATTCCCTCGCTCCCCATCGTTCCGGTCGCCATAGCGGTCATCGTAGTCATTGGCGCGATGCACATCCGCGGTGTCAGCAGTGCAGGTAACCTCCAGGTGATCCTCGGCGCTTTTTTGCTGCTCGTTTTTGGCATTTTTATTTTCAAGGGGTTTTTTAGTGAGGGTGGCTTCAATATGGAGACATTCCTCTCCGGACGCCAGGTCTTCGACAATCAAAGCGCTATCGCGCACATGGGGCGCATGCTCTCTGCCATTGCCCTGGCCTACAACGCGTATGTTGGCTTTGAGGTCATTGCAGATGACGCAGAAGAGATTACCGAACCCAGCCGGAATATCCCTATTGGCATCCTCGTCAGTCTGCTGCTCACCACCCTGATCTATTCCACGGTGACGATGGTTACAGTAGGCACAGTGCCATTCACAGAATTGGCAGGCTCCGAGACCGCCCTTACTGATGCTGCCGCACGCTTCTGGCCTAACATTGGCGTCTCTGTAATGGGCATAACCGGCATCATCGCGACCCTCACGTCCGTAAATTCAGCCATGCTCTCCGCCACGCGCGAAGCTTTCTCGCTCAGCCGCGAACGCGTCTGGCCGCGTCAGTTCTCCCGCCTCAGTCAATGGCGCACGCCCTGGGTGGCAGTCATCATGGTGGTGATCGTCAGCGCGCTTGTGGCAGCGATCGGCTTGGTAGACTTCCTCAGCTTCCTCTCTAGCGCCGGCTACATGTTTGTCCTTTTCTGGGCAACTTTGGCTATGCCAAGGCTGCGCAAGAAATTCCCCGATATTGAACGCCCCTTCAAAGTGCCGCTCTACCCGTTTACGGTCATTGCTGCCGCTTTAGCTGGCGTGCTCATCATTTCGTTTGCCAACCCGAGAGCCTTACTTTTCCTGGGCGGCGTGCTGGCTATCCTGAGTGTGGCTTACTTTATCTCTAAGCAAATCAGAACCCAGCAGGATATCAACGCTCGGCTGGAGTCTCAGGAAGGCGGCGGACGCGTGTTGATAGCCGCCAAAAAAGTGAGCACCGCCAGAAGCCTGACAAACCTGGCTGCCCAGTTGGTCAATCAACAGGAAGATACCGCAGTCTGCCTCTTCACAGTCGTAAAAACGCCCATCAGTCTTGGTAATACTGATGTGCCCGCTCTTGTAGAAGCAAAAAAAGAAGAACAGCATAAAATGCTCGAAGCAATCAGCCCGATTGCCATGGATCGAAATGTCCCCATCTATGCCAAGTTAAAAGCTGCCACTCGGGTTGAAGAGGGTATATTTTCTGAGCTTAGCCGCCACAAAGACGTCAATCTCGTAATTTTAGGCTATCCTCAGGAACATGCCAAGGTGGAATTCCCCAACAACATCCTCAAAGAAGTGATGATGATGGCAAACCGCAACGTTGCCGTCCTGCGCGACCGCGGACTGCCCAATCCCATTCGGCGCATCCTGGTACCGGTTGGCGGTGGTCCAAATGCGCGGCTCGCGCTGCAAATGGCGCGGGATATCACATTGCCGAGTAACAAAGGTGAAATTGTAGCCCTCAGGCTGGTGCGCGGCGAAGCCGACGAGGAACGCCTTGAGGATGAGGAGCTGCAGGTGCATGAGATCCTCGAGCAGGAAGTTGCAGACATTGGAAACGTTTTTCAGTTCAAAGTTCAAACCACTGAATCGATCGCCGATGCGATCCTGGCAGAGTGCCGGGAAGGTAATTACGATTTGATGATCATCGGCGCAGCCGAGGAAATCCTCGCACCTGACCAGATCTTTGGCAAACTGGATGATTACCTGATGGAAGTAGTGCCCTGCTCGATGATGGTCGTGCGGCGCTACCAAACCGGCGGGGCGTTGTGGATGCGTAAACAGATCAAACGCATTGAACAATAGATTGCCTGCAATCCAAGCCACTTCGTAGGGGCGACGCATGCGTCGCCTCTACATAATAATTACACATTGATCCTGCCTGTCTCCAGATACACCTGATCGGAGAAAATAGGTAACCACAAGCCTCGAGATGGCAGTTCCCGATGGGTTATCCTTATGAGACAGAAAACTCCTTGTCCTTTTCCCAATTGATCGGATTGGCGAGTATATAATCATAGATTGCCAGGTAATCCCGCTCATTTCTGATAATATGTTCGTAATAATTCCGCTGCCATAGACGCTTCTCGTGGTTATTTTTAAATGCACGAACTCTTCTTGTTGCTGCGGATTTAAAGGATCCAATAATAGATCCAATGGAACCTGGAGCAGGACCTTGGGATATCCTGGGTAGGGGCGACGCATGTGTCGCCCCTACATTTACGATTGAGGTCAAGCATCACGCTCGGAAATCAGGCTGCGCTAATGGGCAGTTGAAATTTGATGGTCGTGCCGACGCCGCGGGTGGATTCCGCCCAGATTCTGCCGCCGTGCGCTTCAACAATGGCACGCGCGATCGCCAACCCCAGCCCGCTCTGATTGCTGTCGGCGTGCCGGCTCTTATCCACGCGATGAAAGCGCTCAAAAATCAACGGAAGTTCTTCCGCTGGGATTCCTTCGCCGCTATCCGCGACCGAGAACAATAAGGCGTGATTTCTGGATTCCTCCGAAACATTCAGCGTAATTTCCCCACCAGCCGGAGTGTGCCGAATGGCATTGGCAACCAGATTTTCCAAAACCTGCATCAGACGACCCTCATCCCCAAAAAGCACGGGCAAGTCTTCAGCCGTCCCAACAATCAGATTGATCCCCTTTTGCTCAGCCTGCAGGCGGAAAACCTCGCTGATCTTAGTCAACAAACGGGCTGGATCCACGGCCTCCCGGCTGATCAGCAATTCGCCGCTGTCGGACTGGGACATGGTGCGCAAGTCGCTTACCAGGCGGTTAAGACGATTGACTTCGAGCCCAAGCACATCCAAGCGCTCGGGCGTCAATTCCAAGGTGCCATCCCGGGCTGCTTCCACGTAACCCCCAATCACCGTCAGCGGAGTGCGCAAGTCGTGCGCGACGTCAGCTGTCATTTGCTTGCGCAGACGTTCCGCATTTTCGATTTCCAGGCTCATGCGATTGAATGACTTGCCAAGCTCTCCCAGTTCGTCACTTGAACTCACTTCCACCAACTGGGTGCGTTTGCCTTCTGCAAGGTTGCGCGAAGCGGTTGTCAGCGCTTTGATCGGTCGGGTGAAGTTACCAGACATCAGCAAGCTGAGCAAAGAAACCACCAAAACCGCTCCCAATAGTGTGAAGAGCAGCCCGCGGTTGACTTGATCCAAAAAATTCTGTTCCAAACCGGAATAGCTCAGTGAACGCGAGCTCAACAAAGTGCCCACCAGCTTCCCCTCGTAAAGAATTGGTATACCAGAATCGAGCTGCTGCTTTGTCAGTTGATCGCCGGTTGGATATAGCCCCTCCAACCCCACCAGCACCGTGCCATCCGCATCTGCTACACCGAAAGTGCGTTGCCCAGCCTGTACACCGGGCTGGGTTTGAGAGTTGCCCTGTCCTTGCCCGCGTCCGGATCCGTGCCCCCCGACTACCCCAATTGCCGGGGACAAAACCTGCTCCACTCCCTCCCAGCTTTCGTTCTGGGCATAATAAGCCTCAACCAGGATTAGTTTGGCTTCCGCTTGCTGATCGAGCACAAGCCGCTCAAAATTTTCTGAAATCAGCGAACGAAAGAAAAATGTCAGCGCCAGACCTGTCAGCAAGGATACGCCGATGAAAGCCAGAGCAAGTTTGAGAGTGATCGAGGTCTTCAAGGACGCTCCTGGTTCTTCATGCGATAACCGACGCCAAAAACCGTCTCAAGATAACGCGGCGCGGCTGGATCAGGCTCGATCTTCAAACGCAAATTTCGGATGTGCACGTTCAGGGTGCTTTCCAGACCGGTAAAACCACTTTCATATAAGCGATCCACGAGCTCTGTACGCGAAAAAACCCTTCCCGGAGTGGTCATCAATAACTCCAGCAAATCAAACTCGAGCGAAGTCAGATTGGCTTCCTTTTCCCCAATGTGAACGCTATGCGCAGCCCTGTCCAACACCAGGTCGCCCACCCGCAGGAGGCTGGCCGGCTCGAGAGGTGTTTCCACCCGCCGCAATGCCGCCCTGACTCTTGCCAGCAGCTCACGCATGCGGAAAGGCTTGATCACGTAATCATCCGCCCCCAGTTCCAGCCCAAGCACTGTGTCCGTTTCCTCTTCTTTGGCGCTCAGCACAATCACTGGCACCTGGTTTTCCCGCCGGAAAGCGCTCAAAAACTGGTAGCCGTCCATCTTTGGCATCATGATATCCAGCAGCACAAGATTTGGATGCTCGTGCCGTGCAACAAACAGCGCGTCCTGCCCATCATTTGCCGTAACCACACGGTAGCCCTGGCTGGTCAGGTAATCTTTCAGCAAGGTGCGCACACTGGGCTGGTCATCAACGACAAGGATTGTTTCTGTCATATCACCTCAATTATAGGGTAGAAATATAATAAATTGTGATTAAGATTTCATGTAGAAACGCGTCAGAAAAATCGCGCCGCATTAGATTGTTCATCACTCCATTATCCGTTACAATTGACTAAAAGCAGCACGTTTCAAACGTTCTGGAGGAAAACTATGAATCTAATTCCACTCATTCTGATCGCTCTGGCAGTTATTATCCTGGTATTCATTGGTATTGTAATCTACCGCACCAGTCATTTTTCCATCCAACTCCCAGAGGGGCACCCTATTGCCTTTGAGGAGATCGACGGTGAAGAAGTCGCCAGGCACATCGGCCTGGCAATCCAGATGAAAACCATCAGCCATTCTGATCCGGACAAAGTTGACCCCCTGCCCTTCGAAGGGCTGCGCAATCTGCTGCAAACGCTCTATCCTCAGGTGGAGGAGCATCTGACGCGCGAAGTGATCAACGACGGCGCGCTGCTCTACACCTGGAAGGGCTCTGAACCCGACCTTGACCCAATCGCCCTCGCCGCCCACCAGGACGTGGTGCCTGCAAACGAAGCCCCGGATTCTGGCTGGAATTATCCACCCTTTGCCGGCGAAATTGCCGATGGTTACGTCTGGGGACGCGGCGCGTTGGACTGCAAGGGCGTGCTCATCAGCATTATGGAAGCGGTCAACAACCTGATCCGCGAGGGCTTCAAACCCAACCGCACGGTTTACCTGCTCTTTGGACATGATGAGGAATGCAGCGGCTCACGTGGCGCGGTTGAACTTGTACGCACCCTCAAAGAGCGCGGTGTCAGACTGGCACTATTGCTGGACGAAGGCGGCGCCATCACCCAGGGCTCCCTGCCGGGGATCAAACCGCCCGTTGCAATGATTGGCGTGACTGAAAAAGGACATCTTACGCTCAAACTCAAAGCCACCACTCAGGCGGGGCATGCTTCCACCCCTTCCCCCCAGACATCCATCGGTGCCCTCAGCCTGGCAATCGCCACCCTTGAAAACAACCCCTTCCCCCAGCATCTGGAGATGGTTGAGTTCATGATGAGTTTTGTCGGCGACGAAATGCCCTTCATGGACCGCCTGATGCTCGCCAACACCTGGCTTTTTGGCGGCGCCGTCAAGCGTAAAATGCGCGCGAACCCGATCACCGATGCCAACACCCGCACAACCATCGCCCCCACCGTGCTCCGGGCTGGTTCTGCTGAAAACGTATTGCCTGCTGTGGCGGAAGGACTGATCAACCTGCGGATCTTCCCAGGTGAGACTGTTCGCGAGACTTACGAACGCATTTATGACCTGGTGGCAGACGAAACACTCGAAGTGCTTCCCGCACATGGTGAGACCCTCGAAAACGAACATGCCTGGGAACCAACCGAAATTTCAAACATAGACTCACCTCAATTCCAACTGCTCTCACACCTTGCACGTTCAGCTTACCCTCAAACACTTGTCGCGCCCTTTATGATGAACGGGGCAACCGACTCGCGCCATTACACCGACCTCTCCCACTACATCTTCCGCTTCTCTCCCATGGTTCTCAGCCAGGAAGACCAGGAAACGGTTCACGGTGTGAATGAACGCTTATCCTTCGAGAATGCCGCCCGCATGGTGGGCTTTATGCAAGCCTTGATTCGCAACGCCAGCGAGCTGGATTTTGAAAGCGCGATGGATGAGGATGGCGATTTTTACGAGGAAGAAGTGGCTGAGGAGAGCGCGGTTCGCCGTTTTGAAGAGCCCCTGCCAACCAAACCCCTGCGCAAGATGGAGGTAGATGAAGCGGAATTAAACGATTTTGACCCCCTGCCAGAGGATGATGAGCCCCTGCTTGCCAAACCTCTGACTGAGTCTGATCCGGAAGACTAACCTGAATTCCGAAAACGGATCCAAAGCGGCATGACCAAACACAAATCCACCCTCCCGCTCGATCGGGCACGCATTCGCGCGCTGTTATTTGACGTGGATGGCACGCTTTCCGACAGCGATGACCACATGGTCAGTCATTTTGCCAATCGGCTTAAGTGCCTTGACCGCCTGTTTAAGTCAGGTTCTGCCCATCGCCTGGCACGCTGGTTCGTGCATTTTGCCGAATCTCCCGGCAACTGGCTGCTCCAAATGGCAGACCGCTTGAATCTGGATCCGCTGCTGGCTTCATTCCTGGACCGGCGGGCTAACCAGAAAGAAGCCGAGCCGCATAACTTCCCTGCTATCGCCGGCATCCAACCCATGCTGAAGATCCTCAGCGAACGTTTCCCGCTCGCGATCGTATCAGCCCGCAATGAGGTTACCACCCGCCATTTTTTGCGCCTCAATCAGCTTGAGGAGTTTTTCCCGGTGGTTGTGACCTCCCAAACCTGCCCGCGTAGCAAGCCTTTCGCCGACCCGCTGCTCTTTGCTGCGGAACAGCTTGGCATCCCAATCGAAAACTGCCTGATGATCGGCGACACCGTCACGGATATCCGCGCCGCGAAAGCCGCCGGGGCGCAGTCGCTCTCAGTTTTATGCGGTTTTGGTCTTGAGAAGGAATTGCGCCGGGCAGGCACCCAGGAAATTCTCGTGAGCACCAGCGAACTCGCCACATATCTCACTTCGACCCCCTTGTCAGGCAACAGTATCTGAGCCGATCTTAAACGGATTTTGACGGTGCCAGTTCCTCCGCGGTCATCATTACTCCGCCTTCTTTTTGCAGGTCGAGGGTGTTGACACGTTTATCCATAGCCTGAAAAATCCCGATAATCAGGCAGGCAGCTCCGCCAACGATGTACGTGACTTCGGTCCCAAAGTTATCCGCGATCGGGGCTGAGAGAAACAGCCCTATTGGCATCATAGCAAGCGCCGTGCTTGAAAGCAGCATGAAAACCCGCCCCTGAACCTCCGGCGGCACCTTGGTCTGCATTAGCGGACCCAGGGAGCCATTGGCAAAGGATACCATCAAGCCTTCGACCCCCAAGGCAACCAGTGACCACGTATAGCGATCTGGCGGGATCAAGCCAAAGGCGAGCGTGCCAACCCCAATACCGATGATGCCCATCAGCACCGTCCACACTTTGCGTTTAAAACCGCCCCAAACACCCAGCAAGAGTCCGCCAACAATACTGCCAGCCCCCATTGCTGCTTGCATCCATGCCAGCTCCTGGGCTCCCTTGCCGAAGAAGGTGGTGACATGTAACGGCAAAAGGCTGCTCATCGGTGCCAGGAGCATATTCAACAAACTTGCCGTCAGGATCAAGAGGAATAAACCAGGCCAGGTGACAATGTAGCGAATTCCCTCCCGCACATCTGCCAGGAGTGAGCGTGGGGTGACTTTTTCGGTTTTTGGTTTGGTTTTAGGTTGCGGCACTTTGACGAAAAAGATCAGCATGCCAATGGCGATCGCGGCGGTAACGATATCGACCGCAAGTACGCCCTGCATAGGCAGTACTGCCAACAACAAAGCTCCCAGAGCCGGCGAAAAGACGTTGATCATTCCGTCAACAGCCTGGTTGACCCCTCCCAGGCGGCTCAGGTGCTCCTTTGGAACCATCAGTGTGGTGGCAGCAGTGCGCGCGGGACCCTGAAACACGCCGGCTGCGGAACGCGTGAGCAGAATCGCGATGATGTGCCAGATTTGGATCGCGCCGCTGGCAAAAAGCACTGCCAGGACCACCGTCGCAAGCGCCACGACGAGATCGGCAATGATCATTACCTGCTTGCGATTCCAGCGGTCCACCAAAGCGCCCACAAAAGGACCAAGCAGGATGTTGGGAACGATTGCTGCCGTGGTGGCAGTGGCAAGCACCGTGGCAGAGCCAGTTTCCTTGGTCACGTACCAGACCAGGGCAAACTGCACCAAGGCACTGCCCACCAGGGAAACGATCTGCCCGATGCCCATCGGCAGGTAGTTGCGCAGCCATCCCTTGCCAAGGGGTGGCTCGCCTGGTTGACTTATATCGGCTTGCAAATCTGTTTCAGTCACGGATATTCATCCAAATTATTCGAAAAATTATTCTGCCTTGATCGGAATCAAGATCAGTGGAGAACGGAATGGCGTTTGGTTTGCCTTTGCGAGCCTTCGCCATTCCGTCTAAGGTTTTAGAAAAATATTAAATCGCGATATAGCGTTCGATCTGCTCACCAATCTGCGCCAGGGATGCCGCCCAGAACGCCTTCGAGCGGATATCGATCCCAAAGCGTGCCGCCAGGTCTGCAGCCTGAGCCTCACCCGTGTTGGCGAGCAGAGTTTTGTAATCCTCAACAAAAGCTTCTCCACGCTCACGATAAACGCTGTAGAGACCCTTGGCAAACAGACTGCCGAAGGCGTAGGGATAATTGTAGAAGGACAGATGCGTGCTGTAGTAATGCGGCTTCCAGGTCCAGGCAAACTTGTTCATAACATCAGGGTCAACCCCATCGCCGTAAGTTTTCCTCTGAGCCTCAAGCATCAATTCGCTGATTTCATCGGCTGAAATAGTCGATTCCTTGCGTTTTTCAAAGATCGATTTCTCGAAGATGAAACGTGAGTAAATGTCCACGGCGGTTTGCGCGTCGCTGGAGATGGTGGTCTCCAGGATCGCCCGCTCCTCAAGCGGATCGCTGACGGTCTTGAGAATCGCGTTGAAAACGATGGTTTCACACATAATCGAAGCAGTTTCCGCCAGGGTCATGGGTGTGTTGGTTTGCATGGGGGTCTTACCCGCCTGGTAAGCGCAGTAGTTATGGAAACCGTGCCCGAGTTCATGCGCCAGGGTCATCACCTGGTCAAAGGAACCGTCAAAATTGGACATGATGCGGCTTTCCCTCACGGCATCCACGCCCATACAGAAAGCACCACCGCGTTTGCCAGGACGCTGCTCCGCGTCAATCCAGTGCTTCTCAAAAGCACCCCGGGCGAACTCCGCCAGTTCAGGTGAAAAGCTGCCATAATGCTCCAGGATCAAATCGCGGGCTTCGTCGAAGGTGTATTCCTTGTTGACTTCACCAATGGGGGCAAACAAGCTCCACCAGGGGAGTTTTTCAAAGCCGAGGATGCGAGCCTTGGCCTGGAAATAGCGCCTGAACATCGGCAGGGCGTCGTCAATGGCTGCCAGCATCGCCTCGAGTGTGCCGCGGTCAATTCTCGCCTTCACCAGGGAGGAATGCAGGCAATCCTCACGACCACGCTTGCGGTCCAACGTCACGACTTCGCCTTTGACCCCGTTCAGACAGGCTGCCAAAGGCTCCTTCATCTCTTCGAACACTTGCTGCTCGCGCTTATAAGCCCGCTCTCTCACGTCCGCATCCGGATGCGAACGCAGGTTGATCAGCGCCGGCAGAGGCAGCGACTGCAGCTTACCATCCAATTCAAAATCGACACTTTTCTGCGAAGTGAGTACGCCCTGCAGGTCACCCCAGGCACTGCCGCCTGAAAGCGTCAGTTCATTGGCGAGGATTTCCTCTGGTTCAGACATCAGATAACGGCTCTCCCTCGCTATTTCCAGCAGACGAAAAGCATGATCATGTGCGGCGCCTGGAATTTGCAGTGCTTCATCCAAACGTTCGCCAAGTGCGCCCAGCCAGGCATTGATCCGCACGCTTAGATCCTGCAGCGGGAGCATGGCAATCGCCATTTGCGAATGCAATTTTTCAGCGGCTTTGTTGAAAGAATCGGTGGAAATGATTGCTCCCAAAAAGGCGAAAATCTTGCCCGCATTCAGTTCCAGGGCGTTGGCGTTTTCAACGTAATCGTTCAGCACCTGGTTGAGTGCCTCAGGGGAAGTGGTTGGGTCAAGCAGAGGCAAATATTCGGTTTCGAATGCTTGGGTTGCTGCCTGGATGGATTCCTTGACGGATTCGATGTCTGCGGCGAGCGCCGGGTCGTTTAGGGAGAGATAGAGGTTTGAAAGATCCCATCGTGGGGGTGTGGTCATAGTGAACTCCTTTTTGATAGATTAGGGAATTATAACCGAGCCCTGTGGCTTGTTGGGCAGAGTGCGTCATTTTGCCGGCTTTACAGGAATGGGATGGGTCCATGTGCCCGCAAAGCAGAGTATAGCTTCACAGTAGGTGCATGCATGGAATCGACCGTAGGGTGGGTTGGCGTCATGAGTTTTTAGAACAACAAGAGCCTTATATAGCTAACCCACCAATAAATAATCTCACCTATTCAATCGGTGGGTTGGCTTTTAAATGCGTGCCAAATTCCCTTCTCTCCTCACGCCAACCCACCCTACGTGGCTCGCAAAAATTTATAAAAATACCCTGGGAAACCGGGGTATTTGATCAGCATTCAAAATTATTATCGGCGTCTGCCGCTGGCGCGACCTGCCACCGAAATGTAATACAGCAGCTGCAAAATAGAGGTCGCAAGCCCTGCCACATAGGTCCACGCCGCGGCATCCAGCACCTGCTTCACACCCTTGCGCTCTTCTTCATTTGCAACCAAACCAGTCTGGTCCAGCATCTGGCGGGCGCGCTTGGAGGCGTCCAGCTCAACGGGAAGGGTGATCAGCGAAAAGACCGCTGTGGACGAGAATAAAATCACGCCAATCATCGCCAGGTTCGCCATACTCAAAACCACGCCAATCATCACCATAAATATGCCAATGTTCGAGCCAAAGCTCACCAGTGGCACAATCGCAGAGCGCAGGCGCATCGGACCATAACTGGTCTTATCCTGCATGGCGTGCCCAAGTTCGTGCGCCGTAATTGCCATCGCGGCGACTGACGGCTGATCTGCCACCCCCTGCGAGAGTGCCAGTGTGTCGTTGCGTGGGTCGTAGTGATCGGTCAGTGTGCCCTTAGTGCGGGTGACCTTCACATTTTCGAGCCCCACACGTGGCTTGAGCTGCTCAGCAGTGTCCATACCGGTCAGGTTATGGTAATTGCGCACCTGGCTCCACTTGCTGTAGGCAGATTTGACCTTAGCCTGAGCGAAAAGGCTCAGTAAAAGCCCGGGGATCATATAGAGTAAGTATTCAAAGTTCATCGTATTCTCCTTGTTAGCGATATATTCTTATCAAACAACAGTACTTTTTAGGGCAATTCGCTGAGTAAGAGTTCTACGGCAGCATCCAATTGCGGATCGAGACCGGCGTCGTAGTCTTCCTGGGTATATTCCACGACCAGGTCCGGAGTCAGACCAATACCGTCGATCTGGTTACCGTTCGGGGTCAGCCAGCGCGCGATCGTAATGCGCACGCCGCCTGGTTCAGTACGGAGGGGGATCCAGTTTTGCACTGAACCTTTACCGTAGCTGGTCATCCCAACCAGTTTCGCGCGTCCGTAATCCTGCAGTGCGCCAGCAGTGATCTCTGATGCTGAGGCGGAACCTTCATCAATCAAAACCACCAGCGGGATTTCCGTTGCCAGACCGCCTTTCTTTACCGGATAAGAGTCGCGGGAGCCATCACCATACTCCTCATAGAGCACCACGCCATCCTTTAGGAATTCCGAAGTGACCTCAACAGAAGTTACCAGATAGCCGCCGCCATTGCCGCGCAAGTCAAAAACAATGCCCTTGGGGTTCTGTGACAGCAAATCTTTGAGAGCTGCCCGCAATTTATCCGTCGCCAACTCATTGAAGGTATAGAGTGCTATGTATCCAACGCCGTCCTCACGCATCTTGTATTCCACCACCGGGATTTGGATCACGGCGCGGGTCACTGATATGTCTAAGATTTGCTCACCGCGCCGGATGGTCAAAACAATCGTGTCGCCAGCAGGACCCAGAATTCTCTGCAAAACCAGGTCTCCTGGAATGCCAGTCATGTCCTCACCATTGATCGCAATCACCAGGTCTTGCGCCTGTATACCCGCTTTTTCGGCTGGGGAGCCTTTCATGGGAGAAATAATTTCCACGTAATCGCCGCTGGTATCCACCCAGGCGCCAATGCCCGTATACTCACCCTCCATCTCGGTGTTAGCCTGTTTGAATTGCTCGGGGTCCATGTAGGAGGTGTGCTTGTCGCCTGTGGCTGCCAGCATACCCTGAATGGCGCCGCGCATTAAGGCTACATCGTCCAATGGTTGGTCAACAAAGTTCTCATGCAGCAGTCTCCAGCTCTCCCAGAAGGGATCAAAGAGCTCTTTCAGCTCTTCCGGCGTGGACGCGCTGGTATATTCCAGGCAATAACTGTTGGGAGTTGGGGCTGGCGGTAGCTCACCCTCAGCCTGCGGTTGGTCGCCATCGGACGGCAGCTGGCTGCTTTCAGGTTGGGGTATAAGCGTCGTGCAGGTGTCGTAGCCCAATGCCTGCCGTATTGGGTTTTTTCGAAGCACGCTAGCAGCCCCAAAACCAAGGCCAAAGGAACCTGCCAGCAACAAAATTGCGACAAAGACCAGTAAACACGAACGAACTGTTTTATTTTCCATTACAACTCCATTTAAACCACCGCTCTATAACGGCGGTCCTTCAACAAGTTTATTTCCATTATTTGATAAAAAGTACGGCAGCTCCGTCAGATTCTTGATGACGGGATGTTTCGACGCGATCTCTTCAAAAGACACTCGCAGTGTCTGGATCCCCAGAGCTTTGGCAGCATCCAGGTTAGTCTCGAGGTCGTCGACAAACAAGGTTTCTTCTGGCTGAGGCGCGCCTGCAAGCTTCAGCGCGATCTCAAAAGCCTCAGCGTGCGGCTTGCACCACGGCTCAGTATCCATCACGTCGATTACACCCTCAAACAGCTCTGCGACACCCAACAGCCCCAGCACATTGTTTGCGTGCTGCCGGCTGGCGTTAGTGAAGATCCATTTTCTCTGCGGCAAAGAACGCAAAGCTGCCTTGAGCTGATGATCGGGCTGGATTACCTTCGAGAGGTCCACTTCGTGCACAAATTCAAGATAATCCTGAACGTTGATCCCATATTCAATATTCAGACCGCGCATCGTTGTGCCGTGCTCCAAAAAAAGACGCTCCCGTTTTTCAGGGATCTCATTTTCCGGAATTCCCACAACTTGCTGCATGTATTGGAAGACCCGTTCAGTCAGGATCGGCCATACTCCGACCGAGGTCGGATAAGTGGTATCGTCAAGATCAATCAGCAGCGTTTTTACAGGCATCATGGACGTTCCATCCAACGATTTATTCCATTATCGGGGGTAAAGGCGTCCATTGATGAAAGCAGCATGGCAGGGTCATCATCTACAAAAAAGAAGCGCCGATGCTCAGGGTAAATGTAATTTTCCTCAATCGACGCCTCAATCAAGGCGACCAAAGGATCATAATACCCCTCCACATTCAACAGTCCGACCGGTTTGTCGTGCAAGCCAAGCTGCGCCCAGGTGAGCGCCTCAAAGAGCTCAGCAAAGGTGCCAAAGCCGCCAGGCAGAGCGATCATACCATCGGCCAGTTGGTTCATGCGTGCTTGTCGCGCGTGAATATCCGGTAATATTTCCAACTCACTCAAGCCGGCATGCGCCAGGTGAGGCAGGTTCAGACCATCATTGATGACCCCAACCGTTCTCCCCCCTGAAGCCAACGCGCCATCTGCCACCGCGCCCATCAAGCCGGTTTTCCCAGCACCATATATCAGCGTGCGACCCTGCTTTGCCAGCGTCTCCCCCAGCATCCAGGCAGCATCAAGATAGACCTGTTTCAGGTTGTCAGCCGATCCAGCGTATACAGTGATGTTCTTTCGAAAAGTTTCAGTCATGGCAATCGATAACCCTAAAATTATACCCGCAAGAATTCTGCCCTCTGCTTCATTTGGAAACTTCGGCTAAGCATGCCGCATGTTGCGAATTTCACGGAATTTTTCTTTTTCTGCGGGGGTCATGTGCCCAGGCAGGTGCAGTTCGATATGCGCGTAGAGGTCGCCATGCTCGCTGGGATTTTTGAGTTTTGGCATGCCGAGTCCCTTGAGACGCATGGTCTTCCCGCTGTCAGTCCCTTCTGGAATGGTCAGGCGAACCGGTTTGCCCAGTGTGTCAACGCTGACTTCGCCGCCCAGGATGGCGGTGTAAATATCGACGGGCACGGTGACGATCAGATCATCTCCCTTGCGGGTAAAGCTCCTGTGCGGAAGCACTTTTATCTTCAGGAACAGGTCCGCCCCGCCTGCCTGCCCGCTCAGGCGCACTTTGGAACCCGTGCGAACGCCTTGTGGGATGCTGGCTTCAATTTTCCTGCCGCCCTCGAACTGCAGCGTGCGTTTTGTGCCTGTATATGCTTCTTCGAGGGTGATCTCAACCTCGTGTTCCATCGGCTGAGCTCTCTGCGGGCTACGCGAAACAGGTCTACCGCTGCTGTAAGAAGGTCCGGCACTGAATCCACCTTGCCCAAAAAGCGTGTTAAAGAAATCCGAGAAGCCCCCCAGACCGCCAAACATGTCGCTGAACTCTTCCTGCGAAACAGTGCGGTATCCAGGCTGACCGCCTTGCGGCGCCTGCTGCCATCTGCCCCAGTCAAAACCACCTGGCTGCCCGCCGGTGGACTGATAGCGCTGCCATTCCGAGCCAAACTGGTCGTATTTCTTGCGCTTTTCCGGGTCCGAAAGCACCTGGTAGGCTTCGTTCACTTCCTTGAACTTATCCTCTGCCCCTGAGTCTTTGTTCACATCAGGGTGATAGCGGCGTGCTAGTTTGCGATAAGCAGTTTTTATTTCGCCCTCAGTGGCGGTTTTGCTGACACCAAGTGTTTTGTAATAATCCTTATAATCCATCATTAATCCATTCCAGCCCAAAGCTGCTTAATAATGCGTATATGATAACAGTCCATTGTTGAAATTCTATTAACCCCTTTGAATTTCAGGAAAGTTCCGCCATGTAGGGACCTCGGGCTGAGATGGGGAGTAAGGCGGCAATTTTTTCCATGATCGCCTGCCCCGCGGCTTTAACTTCAACACGCCCAGGCAGCTTACCGGGCTCACCGATAGCCAGCGGACCGAAAGGCTCACCAATGCACGTTACCACACGGGCTTTACGACGTTTTCTGCTCAGGGTGCCAAAGATGTTCCAGTCATCCTCGCTAAATGTGCCCAATGGTAGGATCGGCACGCCCAGGCGCAGCGCCATAAAAGCCGCTCCCGGAAGCGGAGTGCCCAGCGGGGGTTTGTGCACATGCCCCTCCGGGAAGATCCCCAGGATGCCGTCCTGAGAGAGGACTGCTTCAGCCGCGCGCATAGCTGCCAGGTTTGGCGTGCCCTGCATGATGCGCAGTGTGTCCCAAATGCGCGGGAAGAGCTTCATGCTCATTGGCGCGTTGGGCATTTCGGCATCGCCAATAAATTCCAATGGATACTTTGTGCTGTGAATGGGACCGATGGAATCCAAAAAGTGGAAGTGGTTCCCCACGATCAGCAGAGGGCCCCTCTTGGGCAGGTTTTCCGTGCCATGGACCTCGTAATCTACTAAAATTTTTGCCAGTAAGTTGATCCCATCTCGCAGGAGGCCTCGACGAAATTGGTGGCGTGGGTAACGATACTTGTCTAAATATTCGGATTTGGTTTCCTGTCTGCCCATAGAACATCCTGTAAAAATAATATTATTTTGGTCAATTATACGGCAAACCCGGACCACGATAAGCCGACGCACCACCTATTTACTTGTAGCAAGGGTGGGTTGGTGTTACATATCCTTAGCCTCCACGCATCTCGCTATAGCCTACCCACCAATCCGCGTCTTCATTTGGTGGGTTGGCTTTTAATCGCCTGCTTAACACAAAACCATTTTACGCCAACCCACCCTACACAACTTTTGTTATCTTGAGCGAAGTGAAGGATCTGGTTTTTAAAGACAAACTTCTTCGCAAAAGAGGCTAGAATGACAAGAACATTTAAGTTGCGCTCAACCCCTTACACCTGGAGAAAAAAGAGAGATCTCCACAGTCGCTAACGCTCCCTCGCGATGACAAAAGAGACTCATCTTCATTTGGTGGGTTGGCTTTTGATGGCTTGTCCGACACAAAACCTTCTCACGCCAACCCACCCTACACCACTTTAGAATGATCTGGTCTTGTGTTATTAGATACTTCTCAAAAAAAGTTCAGAATGTCAGGGGTTTTCCGTCCGCCCTTTCCCCTTTTTAAGCATTCCTTGATGTTACAATTAATTCTATGGATACGATTTTTCTAGGAAACTCTGTTCTGCATTGGCTGAAGGCTCTGGTGGTTTTCGCTGTGGTTCTCTTACTGCTTTTTCTTTTACGAACTTTCTGTCGCAAAAAAGTAAAACAAAATCCCAACCCAAAACTTCTCACCCGCCTGCTCAGCCAGATCATCCTGCCAACAGCTCTGATTACGGCCATCTGGCTTGCGTCCCGCCTGCTCGAAATCTCTGAGCCAATTAACACTCTGCTTAGAGTCCTTTTGATTGCTTTGCTTACCGTCCAAATTGGTCGTTGGGCGGACTTAGGACTCAGCCACTGGGTCGATCAGCAAATTGAAAAAATGCCTGACGACGACTACAACCGCCGTTCCTCACTGCGTGGGATTGCCATTATCGCCCGCATCCTGATATGGCTGGTAGCTGTGCTTGTCATCATCGAAAGTATTCCAAACTTTGATATCGCCGGCATCATTGCCAGCCTGGGTATTGGGGGTATTGCCATCGGTCTCGCAGCCCAGAGCCTGGTGGCTGATTTACTTTCCAGCCTGACCATTCACCTTGATAAACCCTTTGAACCCGGAGACTCTATCACAATAGGCGAATTTACCGGCACCGTTGAGAAAATTGGCTTGAAATCCACCAGCATTCGCAATCTTTCAGGGGAAGAACTTACTGTATCCAACTCTCAGATGCTGAAAACCCCACTCCGGAATTTTAGCCGCATGGAGGAAAGACGCGTTTCATTTACCATCCAAATCGCCAGCAACACTTCCACTGAAAAACTCGCGCTCATTCCTGAATTGGTAGAGAAGGCCTTCGAGGGACTTGAAAACGTGCGTTTTACACGGGCCCACTTTCAAGCAGTGGCACTGACGGGTTTTGTTTTTGAGGTTGTGTATTTTGTGACATCCCCTGATTTCGCCCTTTTCGTGAAGGCGCAAAATCTCATCAATTATCGGATCTACCAGGATCTGCAAAACGAAGGGATCTACTTTAGCGTCATACCCGCAGTCCCGCTCTAAGAGTAATCCAAGCCTGGAAACAGGCTTACCAATCAGAAGATAATCGCGGGGAAAACCGAAAGAATCTTCCTAAAGCTTACTGGCTCGCTCCTGCAGTTCAATCTCTTCAAGCGTTTCTGCCTCAATGGTAATGCCGTGAGGACGCGACTTGCCGTGATCATCCACGTAAACAAAGGTCAGGAATCCATCCACCATCGGCTCTTCTTTGGTGGTCGCCTGCACATAGGCAATCAGGCGCGACCGACCGGTGAGCGCGATTTTTGATTCAAAACGAATGACTTCTCCAGGTCTTACCGGACGCTGAAAGGTCATCCCATGGATTTTGAGGCAGAGCACATACTGCGGCGGCAGTAAATCAGCCGCGGCGATGAACCCCGCCTCCACCATCCACTCCGCCCCTCTTCCCGCATATAAAGTATGGTGGTGGTTGAGGTCTTCGCCCTTCACCAAATGATGTATTGTCAATGTTTTCATGCGCATGTTTCACCTCATGGGATCATGATGATCAGGTTGTCAAAGGCAACCTTAAAGCCGCCTGTTTCGAAAGTGCCAGCTATCAACCCAAAGCTGCCTGGCGAATAATCCGGATCCTGCACTTCTCCAAGCAAAATGCCATCCACCGCCAGCAGCAGTTTTTCACGGCTGCATTGGACCCCAAGGCGGTAAGGACCGGACCCTGCCAGTTGTTCGCTGTAGGTCCACTCGATCAGGGTAATATAATCATCACCAAGCTGTTTCCAAATGGTGAAGTAACCGTCCTCGCTGATCTCAAGCGCCGTAAAGTGCTGGTCATCCTGCAGTCCACAAATAAATCCATAGTCCGCATCCCCTACCGAGTTCACCACGCGCACGTCTGCCTCAGCCATCAGCGCATCATAGGGGAAGTACTGATCGGACCAATACCAATACATGGGTGAGACTACTTCAATCGTGTATTCACCATTTTCATAGGCACGCTTCCCATCTTCATCAGAAGTTCTAAGCCAACCGCTGCTCGCATCCGAAAAATCATCCGCAAAAACAACCTCTCCGACGCCGTGATAGGCCAGGTTTTGGCTTTCCCCGCTGCTGACAGTCACCTCGCCCCGTTTGGCGGCCTCAATCATTTTCCAGGCAAGGTTGATTGGGCGCAAAGCGTTGATAAACCCGCTCGTTGGCACACAATCATCATCATTATCAATATAGCCGTCGCGGTTGGTATCCCGCACGGGTCTGCAGTCTACTATATCCAGTGAGATATCTCCGGAACCCAGCTGGGTTGGGATCCCAACAATTTCCCCCAGGAAATTGACCGCCAGCCCGCCAGAATTTCCACCAGCGATTGTGCCGCTGGTTTTTATGAAAGCCCGGTTACCAAATGGTTCCTCGGCAGTAAAGCCGCTGACCTCGCCGCGGGTGAGCGTGATCGTCCCGCCCCCGATGACCGGGTAGCCTAAGATTACGATCGACTCGCCCAAATTGAGAGTGTCCGAGTCGCCAAGCGGCACGAACGGAAGTTTGAGCTGGCTGTAGTCCAGCGGGTTTCCTTGCATGTCCCAGGCTGGTTTGATGACCGCCAGATCCAACTGCGCGTCCGCCTGAACCACATAAGCATAGTAAGAATCGACTGGCGGCTGATCCTGCGCAACAGTCAGCGATACAAGCAGCGCCACAACCTCGTCGTACCTGGTGGAGCTGACAACGTGATCGTTGGTAAGGATCAATCCATCGGAACTGATGATCGTCCCCGAACCAGTCCAGCGCGGCACATATTCACCCTCAAAATCCACAAAAGCGGTGATCTGTACCACCGCCTGGTAAGGGATAGCGCCAAGGTCGGGAGCTGGCTCTTCCGGAGAGAGTCCGGGATCCCAACCTGTGGGGGTGGTGCCGGCAATTTTCAGCTTTGTTTCGATGGACGTGATTGATGAAGCTGAAACAACCTGCCAGTTTCCGCTGACGTCGCCGCTCTTATTAGCCCGGAAGCGAAAAATAAAATCCTCAACCCCGGTCGGAGCGATCGTTATATCCAGCCTGATGACTCCATCCCCATTCGCCTGCTGCTCCATGCTCAGCGGAGGGATTGAGCCTTCGTAGCTAGCCCATTGGAAAAAATTGGATTCAAAGCGGATTTCTTTTACAGCGGCATTGACAATATCCGGGTTGGAAAGTGTCAACTCCAGGTCAAATACCTGTCCTTGCTGGATGGCTGTACCTGGGTTTTTGGCACTTACCTGGAGTTTCCCCCCGCCGCTTGGTTCCAGCACGACGCAGGAACCCGCAAGCAGCATCACGATCAACAAGAGTAACAAGTTTTGTCTGAGTTTAACTATCATGGTTTTCATTACAAATCTCCGCAGAATCGTGGATACTCATCTATTGTACATGAAAGAGACCAGTTTTCGATAAGCAACACCCACCATAGGCCCCAGCCAGTATAAATACCCTCAGCCATCTCGGGAGGAGTCATCCATGGAACAGTCTTCAACCATTCAAAAAGCAATAAAAAGCACCAATCTTACGGCGCTTGTCTTAGCCGCAATCGCCATTCTGCTTTTAGCCCTCCTGGTGGCTTTCAATATTAAACCACTCTACAATCACTTTACGGGACCTTTTGAGGTTAGCAGCGAGGAGTTGATTTCGTATCAAGGTCCACAGGACACTTTCCGCACTTATGTGACGACCTATCCAATTATGGCTCTGGACACCAGCTATTACTTGTTTGAAAAATTGGATAATGGCACTGAATTTATTAGCCATTCTTATTATGCGCTGCTGTTTGATGACCGGCTTTTGTTGGCAAAGTTCCCTGGTTCCGGGAGAGGCGATGACCTTCAACCAGGACCTGTGACTGGCAAAATTGTCAGGTTGACGAATGAAGAAAAATTTCAGGTTTTACAGGCTCTCAAAGAGGAATATCCTAATCTCAAAGAGGTCTTTTTGCCTTACCTTTTGGACACAACAGCGGATAGCGGGTCAGTTTGGCTCCCAATCGTCGGCATCGCTATCCTTTTTGTCCTTTCCGTCTTGAGCCTGGTCAACCTCATCCGCTGCTCTAACGACTCCTCAAAGCATCCGATTGAAAGCGTAATCTCAAACCCTGACGACTGGCAGCAAACCCCCAACGTACCGATGTAGGAGCATGCCATTGCTAAGCCTCGCCCTTCCCTGAATCTTGTAAACAATCACCCCGGAGAATGTGTAGATAATCATAATTATCTAAACACCCCAAGGTTACCCTGGGCGGGCATGGCATGCCATGCCCCTACCTCAGGAATTTTGTTCTCGCCGGCTTGTTGCGTGCGAAGACACGTTCAAAAATTTGGTAGGGTTGATGCACGCGTCAACCAAGAAGTTATGGAACGGGAAGGCTCAGCTAATTCCAGTTAATAGTCGGGTCGAGTGGCCAACCAAGTGCTTCCGGGTCGGTACCATACCAATCATTCGGGTCAACGTTGGTGGTTTCCATTCCCGCTTTGACTTCGACGGCGACCAATGTGTGATCCGTGCAACTCTCCAGGTAGCCGCAAGTGACGAAATTGGAATATGCCGCGTAAAAGGTTCGGGTAGGATTCTCAATCAGATAAGCCAGCACATGATACTTGCCCACCGGCAGTGCTTCAAACCGGTAATTCATCTGGTTCAGCACCGTATTTTGCCAATAATACTCACCTGTCAGGATATTAAATGCCACAACCCTTAGCGGTGGCACCATTTCCGAGGGATAACCCAGTCTCCCCGAAACGCTTCCGGTGGCTTGGACAGTCGCTGTCGGTACAGGTGTCTCAGTAGGTGTAAGCGGTGTTGAAGTGGGCTCGGGCGTCGGGCAGACCGGACATGTCGCTGTTGGTTGTGCTAATAGCGTTTCTAAAGAGGTTATTTGGTCTGCCTGAATTGTTGATTGAACATTAACAGCTACCAATGTTGCCCGCAGTTCGGCTTCAACGTTGGTATTCTGAGGAGTGACGCAGGCGCTCAGCGTCACAAGAAGAATAATCACAGCAAAAAGGATTCGTTTCATGGGTCTCCTCTCAATCGGGACAGGTTGTATGTGATTATACAATCTCAAAGCTTTCATAAAAGCCATTGATTAAGGTTTTAAAGAATTGACTGCTTGCCCCTCTACTACTCCTATTATTCATCTCCGCAGTAGCAACCTTTTCCGCTGCCATCGAAATTTCCACTAAATCGCTTATACTTTACCCATGCTTGAATTTGACTTTCCGCCGCTCCAACCAATGATCTTCACCGTCACCTCCCTCAGCAACTATCTGCGCGAGGTACTTGAGTCGGACGAAATCCTGCGCGACGTCTGGGTTCGGGGAGAGATTTCCAACTTGAGCCAGCCGCGTTCCGGGCATCTTTATTTCACCCTCAAAGACAGCGAAGCACAACTGCGCTGCGTGATGTGGAAGAGCCAGACCTTCCGCCTGCGTTTCAACCCCAAGGATGGCCTGAGCGTGGAAGCCCACGGCGCCATGAGCCTTTATCCAGCTGGGGGGCAGGTGCAGCTTTACATCGACCAAATGCAGCCGGTTGGGGAAGGTCAGCTCTACCAGGAATTTCTGCGCCTCAAAGCCCGCCTTGAAGAAGAGGGGCTCTTTGCGTCCGAACTGAAGCGCCCGCTGCCGCAATTCCCGCGACACATCGGCGTCATCACCTCCGCCAGCGGAGCTGCCCTGCAGGACATTCTGAACACCCTGCGCCGGCGCCTGCCGCTGGTGCGCGTCACGCTTGCCCCGACCCCTGTTCAGGGTGCTGAAGCCCCTGCCGGCATAGTCAGCGCTTTTCAGTCGCTCAAGACTCTGCCCGATCTGGACCTGATCATCCTTGCCCGCGGTGGCGGCTCGATTGAGGATTTGTGGTCATTCAATGATGAAGCCGTCGCTTACGCCATCCGCGCCTCGCACGTGCCAGTCATCTCGGGCGTGGGGCACGAAACGGACTTCACCATCGCCGATTTCGCAGCCGACCTGCGCGCCCCCACCCCCACAGCCGCAGCCGAACTTGCTACCCCGATTACCAGTGCTGACCTGGCAGCGGAGCTTCTCGCCATCCGACAAAATCTGAACCTCAACCTCAAAACCAGGTTGAGCAATTTGCGTCAGGACTTGCTGCTTGCAGAAAACCGCTTGCAGCGTCACTCTCCGGCACAGCGAGTGCGCACTTACCTTCAATCTCAGGACGAAACACGCGAGCGTCTCGAGCGCGCCATGCGCCACTATCTTGCCGAGCGTCAGCTCAAACTGCAAAACCAGCTTGCCCGCCTGGAAAGCGTGAGCCCAATGGCAGTGCTCAGGCGCGGCTTTGCCATCGTCAGCGACGCCCAGACCCACCAACTGATTTCGCGCCGCGATCAGACCAATCCAAACCAATCCATCCAGATCCAGTTGAGCGATGGCAAAATTGCCGCAACTATCTCAGGAGATAACTCATGACCGACCAATCCACACCCAGTTTTGAAACTGCCTTTGCCTCCCTGCAGCAGATCATCACCCAGCTCGAAAATACTGAACTGCCGCTGGAGGAAGCACTGAAACTGTATGAAGAAGGCAAACGCCTGAGCGACATCTGCAGCCAACTGCTGGAGACCGCTCAATTACGCGTGGAAACGCTTAGCTCGACCACTTCATCCGTGGATGGTGAGTCGGCGTGAACTTTTTAAGTTTCTTCACCAATCCGGTTGGTATCTCAACCATGCTTAGCTGGATCCTGGCACAGTTGATCAAAGTGCCGGTTGAGTACCTGCGCTACAAACGCTGGGACTGGACGCTGCTGTTGAACGCCGGAGGTATGCCCTCTTCGCACTCCGCGCTGATGACCGCCGTTGCGACTTCCATAGGACTAAACGCGGGTTGGGACAGCCCGATGTTCGCCCTGGCACTCGCGATTGCTGGTATCGTGGTATACGATGCAACAGGGGTCCGCCGCCAGGCAGGCTTGCATGCTGAACGCATCAATCAGATTGTGCGCGAGCTGCTGCATTTGAAGAAACTGGAGGAGGACCAGGTCTCCTACCTGCGGGAAATCATCGGTCACACTCCTGGCGAAGCCGTCGCGGGTGTGTTTTGTGGGATAGTGATTGCTTTCGCGGTGCAGTGGATCATGGTTTGGCGCTGATGCTGTTAGTTAGTTGCCATTGCGAGCATCCTTTGCGTCACGCAGGGTACTATTTCGTAAGCAATCTAAACTGATGACGGCTTCAGTCCTTGCGAATCCTTTTTTAATCTGTCATTGCGAGCGGTTTCTGACATTGCAAGCGCAGCGAAGCAATCTAAACTGTAGGCGCACCGTAAAGGTCAGTCTTTAGATAGATACCGCAATATTCCCGCAACTTCCCAGATTTGAGATTGCCGCGACCTTTGCCAAATCTCTACCCTTTTCATCCATCACATCCTGTTGGCAAAGGTCTCGCAATGACAGGCGAGGGGTTATTGTCATTGGAAACGCAGCGAAGCAATCTAAACTGTAGACGTTTTCTGTCATTGCGAGCCTCTTTTGCGAAGCAATCTAAAATGATAACCCTCGACAAAATTCAACCATTGGATAGATACCGCAATATTTCTGCAACTTCCCAGATTTGAGATTGCCGCGACCTTTGCCAAAGCACCACCCCTTTAACCTATCGTCCTACTGGCAAAGATCTCGCAATAACAGGTGTGTGGTTTTCTGTCATTGCAAGCGAAGCAATTTAAAATGCGGGCGGTTTCTGTCATTGCGAGCGCAGCGAAGCAATCTAAACTGTAGGCGCACCGTAAAGGTCAGTCTTTAGATAGATACCGCAATATTCCCGCAACTTCCCAGATTTGAGATTGCCGCGACCTTTGCCAAAGCATCACCCATTTCAACTCTATCATCCTGCTGGCAAAGGTCTCGCAATGACAGGTTAGCGATACCCGCATCAACCATCTCAACATCCGGACAAAGGTCTCGCAATGACAGGCGAAGGGTTATTGTCATTGCGAGCGAAGCAATCTAAACTGTAGGCGCACCGTAAAGGTCAGTCTTTGGATCGATACCGCAATAATCCCGCAACTTCCCAGATTTGAGATTGCCACGACCGTTGCCAAAGCACTGCCTTTTTCATCCATTACTTCCTGCTGGCAAAGGTCTCGCAATGACAGGTATGTGGCAGGCATGACTATCAGCCTTCGGTGAGTTTTACTGTGATCGCGAACCTCTTTTGCTAAGCAATCTAAAATGCAGGCGGCTACTGTCATCGCGAGCCTCTTTTGCGAAGCAATCTAAATTATTGGCACATCACGAAACTTAACCACTGGATAGATACCGCAATGTTCCCTCAACTTCCCAGATTTGAGATTGCCACGACCTTTGCCAAAGCACCACCCCCTCAACCTTCACAGCCTATGGGCAAAGGTCTCGCAATGACAGGTGTGTGTTACCTGCATCGACCATCTCAACATCCAGACAAAAGCCTCCCAATGACAGGTGTGTATTATCCGCATCAAGCATCATAGCCTGCTGGCAAAGGTCTCACAATACCAGCTACATGTTATTGCTAATCACCCAAATCCAGGTAAATCACACCCAGGGCATAGCCGAGCTTGGAAGGGCTCCGCAGGGCTGCCCGCTGAAGGCTCGTCTGCTGGGGATAATCTGCTTTCCGCCGGAAGCGCCTGCCGAAGATACGCTCCATAGCCTGAGTGTCATCCCCCGTTTGACTGATCACATCAAAATTCTTTACAAAACCCAAAATCCGGCTGTCAGAAGGAAGCAGATCCTTCAAACCTGAGTGCAACAACCACGAATAGCACACCATCGCCCGGAATTGCGTCCCTGGGAAAACATCTTCAAAGAAACCACTTGCCATCTGCAGCGACTCAGCCACACGCTCCTGCGCCAGATCTGCCCCGTGTTGGATGTGCACATTCAACACGGGCACGCCCGCCGGCAGCCTGGATTTCTGAGAATCAGTAACCACAAAAAACGGACTTCCGTTCTTGTGGCTTTCCAAGTAAAACATCTTGGTCGGCTGATACTGCAGCACACCCAGCTTGAAAATCTGCACGCTTATCAAATGCCGCAGCCAGATGCAATCCGCGCGGCTCAGTCCGATTTTGGCGGTTTGTTGGTAAAACAAGCGCTGCCGCAAGGTAACATCGCTGAATGTATCTGTTATTATCCCCGCTGGAACACCAAGAGCCTCATACTCGCCCCGAATCTCAGCCAACTTCCAGACGAGCACCGCCAACCTGCCCAGCGGATGCAAGCGGCAGATTGGAAAGTCCGGTACTTCGCCCTCGTAAGCGCTCTCCGCCAAGGCCACCATCTGGCGCAAGTGCCGCTGAGCGTAGCCAATGACCGATGCATCAGCCTCCTCGCCTAAAGCAAGGCTTGCTAATTCTTTCTGGAAAGCGAGAGGGAGCTCAACCATTCTTGCCAGACAAGGTTGATTTCTTACATTTTTCAGGGCAGACACAGGGGTCTGCCCCCACGAAAGCCACCTCTCCCTCAACCCCCCAGTTGTAGGGGTAACCCCCCGTGGTTACCCGTGTAGACAGCATAGACAGGGTGGCCTTTACGACCCAAGAAAATCTGCTTGAAAGATAAAAGGAAATGCTCACACAAACGCCATATAAGCCTTCATTGTTCAACCATTTGATGCGAATACTGACCAACTGGTCAGATTTTGCAATACTTTCAGCCTTTTTCAGCCAGCTTGCCTTTTATTTTCAATAAGATTGCATCCAACTCCGGCACTTTCAACAGCTTCAGCATCACGCCGTAAACCAGCACCCCCAACATAACTCCCACAGCTAACACCAACAATTTGTTTAAGTTCCCGAACAGTGTCATCCATCCGAACAGCACCAAGCCCATCATAATGCTGCCAGTTAGAGCCAGCGCACCAGTCCGCAAGATTTGCTTCCCACCAACTCCATGTAAGCGCCGGCGCATGATCGCAAACAAAACCAGGCATTCCACCGCGGTGGCTGTAGTGTTTGCCAGCGCCAGACCTCCCAAAGGCAGCCAGCCTATCTGGCTGAAAAGCCGGGAGAAGAAAAAGGAAAGCAGAATGTTGCCCGTCATCGCCGCGACCCCAACCAGAACCGGGGTTTTGGTGTCGTGCATGGCGTAAAAAGCGCGGCTCAACACTTCCACCAGGCTGTGCCCGGTCAGCCCAAGGGCATACCAGAGCAGCGCCCAGGCAACCATCTGGGTGGATGTGGCATCGAAGCTGCCGCGTTCGTACAAAACCCGCACCAGTGGCACACGCAGAAAGACAAGCCCAATCGTAGCAGGCAGTGCCAACAGAAGCATAACACGCACAATGCTTGAAAGAGTCTGGCGAAAGTCCTCAAATTTTCCCAGTTCCACCTGCGCTGAGAGCGTCGGCAGCGAAGCCGTGCCAGCGGACTGCGCAATCGCCGCCTGAGGCATCAACATCAGTGTAAACGCCCAGGTGAGCGCACTTGCGGATCCTGCCCCAAGCGAGAGGCTAATGATGGTGTTTGCAACAAAATTCAACTGCACGATGCCTGCCCCAAAAATCCGCGGCAGCATCAGGCGCAGCACTTTGCGCACCGGATCGTCCCTGAAACCTGCTGCCAATTCGTAATTACGGGCAGGCAGGCGCAAGAGCGCCGGCAATTGCAGCAACAAATGCCCGGCTGCGCCAATCACGGTGCCGATCGCGAGGCGCTCGATTCCCCAGGAGGCTGGCAGCAGCCATACCCCCAGGATGATGCCAAAAGAATAGGCTGCAGGTGCCAACGCCGGCCAAAGGAAGACCTGGTGGGCGTTCAGCATGCCCATCACCAAACCGCTGATCCCAAAAATGATCACCGTTGGCAGCATGATGCGCAGCAGGCGAGCCGTCTCAGCCACTTGCGCGGCGTTCGATTCCGGCACAAGCGCGAACAATCCGCGCTCAACCAAAAATGGCGCAAATATCCACATCAGGGTTGAAGCCAAAATCAGGACGATCAAAACCGAGTTCACCACCCCCGAAGCCAAGCGCCAGGCGCCTTTTTGATCCTTACGCGTCAAGTAACCTGTAAACATCGGGATAAAAGCTGAACCCAGAGCGCCCCCAGCCGTAAGGTTGAAGAGCAGCTCGGTCACGCGGTTGGCAGCGTTGAACGAATCGAGGGAAACACTGGTGCCAAAAGCATGCGAAACAACCATGCCGCGTACTATCCCCACCATCGTGCTAAGAATATAAGCAATCATCACGATTCCAGCCGCGCGCGCAATCTGCCGCCCAGCCTGAGCACTCCCAGTGTCGCTTAGATCCAAGGGCTTTTGGAGTTTTTCAGGATTATTCACGCCCAGCATCCTTATTTTCTTCATTCCTGAAAGCCTCTTTGGCAGCCTCCCAAAGCTGATCCATTTCCTCAAAACTCAACTGATCCACGCTTTTGCCCTTCTCTGCAGCCTTCTTCTCGATGTAGGCAAAGCGTTTGCGGAAGCGCATGTTAGTTTCGCGCAGGGCAATTTCAGGGTCAACCTTGAGCCAGCGCACCAAATTGACCACCGCGAAGAGCACATCTCCGGCTTCGGATTGTCTCTCCTCATCGGTTTGGGCGTCCCGCAGTTCGCCCAGTTCTTCATGCACTTTGGCAATGACCGGTTCGATGGTGTGCCAGTCAAATCCTACACGTTTTGCCCGGCGTTGGATCTGGTTCGCCTGCGAAAGCGCCGGCAGGCTGAGGGGGACACCATCCAGCATGCCCTTGTGACTCTCGCCATTGCTTTTGCGCTCATCCGCCTTGATCTTTTCCCAATTGGTAAGCACATTTTCCACTGAATCCACGTTTATATCCGAAAAGACATGTGGGTGGCGCCGGACGAGCTTGGCATTGATGCCCTTCAGAACATCACTCATGAGGAAGTCTTCGTCCTCAGTCGCAATCTGGGCATGCAAACCAATCTGCAGCAGCAGATCGCCAAGTTCTTCACGCAGGTGCTGGCTATCTTCCTGGTCCAGGGCTTCCAAGACCTCGTACGCCTCCTCCAACAGATAGGGGCGCAGGCTCAGATGGGTCTGTTCGCGGTCCCAGGGGCAGCCATCATGGCGGCGTAAGCGGGCGATGATCTGCAGGAAGTCTTCAAAAGACGTGCCCTGGCTTAAGGGCGGCAGGTACAGGCAGCTCAGCATGCCCAGGTGGACGGACTGATCAATCTCATAAAGCGCTAACTTCTCGACGATCTCGTCTGAAGTGCCGGCGTTGTGCACCAGCATCACGGGATGCTCCTGGGGGTAAGTTGCCATGAGGGTCAGCTTGAGCTCGCTGGCTTCAAAGCTGCTTTCCAACTGCGAAATGATGGCCGGGATGGTCGGGGGAAAGGAGGGTACTTCAAGGCTGGCCAGGTGCAGCGCTTCTGCCAGCACCATCTGCGGATGCGGGTCGATTCCCAGCGCCGAACAGACCGGTTCGATGAAACTGAGGCCGTCGATCAGCCGGATTGGCAAATCGCTGGCTTCAACCGCTTTCATGAGTTCACTGACGGTCTCCTCAGCCACAAAGGGGCTGCCGGGCACCCCGTAGGTCACGCCTTGCTCGCGTCTGCCCAGTTCCATGACCTGCTGGACGATCATCTCGAGGACTTCACCGATATCATCCTTGGAATCGTAGATCTCATCAAAACTACGCACCCCTAAGCCTTCCGGCAGTCCGGCTACCGCCGGGTGGAACTTCGTCCGCAGCCAGATCTCACCACACTGCTCAAGGTGAGCCCAGGCTTCACGGGTCAGGTATTCTGCCCCTGCGGGTCCTAATCCTACAATGGTTATTCCACGTCCAGTCATCAAATCCGCTTCCTTAATAAACATGCAAAGGCTGCCCAGCTAAACTTGGGCAGCCTTTTAATTGTAACATTACCCGATTCCAACATACCAGGCAAACTGGCAGGTGGGATTCAAAACTAACGCTTGGTGTAGGTCGGGGCCTTGCGGGCGCGCTTGAGACCTGGCTTCTTGCGTTCCTTAACACGGGCGTCGCGCGTCAGCAAACCCTCGGCGCGCAAGGCAGGACGCACAGTCTCATCTGCGGTGACGAGTGCACGTGCCAAACCAAGTTTGACAGCGTCGCGTTGACCACTGATGCCGCCACCCTGTACTTTGACGGTGACATCAAAGGAGGATGCGCTCTGACCAGTGACTTCGATTGCGTTCAGGATCGCAGGGGCATCGCCAGCCCGCGGGAAGTAATCGGTCAGGGGTTTCTCATTGACTGTGAAAGTGCCGCTTCCGGGAAAAACCCGCACACGGGCAGTACTTTGTTTGCGTCGTCCAACTGCTTCTATGTATTGTGCCATAATTCCTCTTTACTACTTTTCAAAAATAGGCTGGGGGTCTTGACCCTGGTGGGGGTGTTCTGAGCCAGCATAAATTTTCAGATTATCAAGATAACGCGCTGTCAGCCGGTTCTTTGGGAGCATGCCGCGCACCGCAAAGCGGATAATGCGATCTGGATGGGTTTCGAGCTGTCGCTTGTAATCCACTGCTTTCAAACCACCGGGATAACCAGAGTGACGATAATACTTTTTCTCTTCTTCACGGGTTTGGTTAACGCTGATTTCGGCTGCATTAATGACTACCACATGGTCTCCGAGAACCACACCGGGGGTGTAATCCGGGCGATGTTTGCCAATTAATAGCCCTGCAATTTTGGTCGCCAGGCGACCAAGGGTTTGACCGGAGGCATCCACCAGATACCACTCTCCAGTCACGTTTCCTTTAGGAATGTATGTTTTTTCCACTTCTACTTCTCCGTTTTCAAAATACATACCCGGCCTTGCAGGCTGGGCAAACAATCTTTTATTTATCCTCGTTAAAGGTCACTGCTTCCAGGGTCAGACCGCGGGCAGGAGCCAGGCTGACAATGCCAGTACTGCCACGTTCAAGCCCAAGCCGCACAGTCTCGACTGGCAGATCGCCAAGCCCGATTCTTACCAAAACGTACACGATCCGCCGCACCATGTGATAGAGGAAAGCATTGCCCACAATCGTGAAGCTCATGCCATCATCCTCCTCAACCCAATCCGCCGAATAAATTCTGCGGATCGTGGTGCCGCCCTCTTTCAGCGCTTTGCCAAAAGCAATAAAATCGTGCTCTCCGAGCAGGTCTTTTGCTGCTGCTTGCATTCGTGCAAGCTCCGGCTTTCGTTCAAGCCGCCAGGCGTACCTGTCGCGCAGGGGGTCACGCGCGGATTGCCAATAGAGCTGATAGCAATACTGGCGGTTAAGCGCATCGTAGCGGGGATGAAACTCCGCTGCCACCTGTGCCACGCTTTGCACCGCAATATCTGCTGGCAAGAAGGCATTCAATGCATTTTCCAGGTCCTTATCGGGGTGGTTCCAATCCAAATTGAAACTGATCACCTGCCCCCTGGCGTGCACACCGCTATCGGTGCGCCCCGAGGGCATAATTGCCCTGCCCTGCCATCCCAGCCGCTGAAGAGCTCCCTCGAAGGTTGCCTGGACGCTGGCTTTGATTGCCTGCCTTTGAAAGCCGTTGTAATTCGTGCCGTCGTAAGCGAGGATAAGTTTGTAATGTGCCATGCCTTTCGCTTTCTCGTGAAAGGCTAATCTTTCTACTCGACTGCCTACTCGCTCACCAGCTCAAGCAGCACCATCTCGGCATTGTCACCGAGCCTGGGACCAAGTTTGAGCAGACGCGTGTAGCCGCCCTTGCGGGTTGTAAAACGCGGAGCGATATCATCGAATAACTTCTTTACAATTTCGTTGCTGTTGTTGCCAAGGCTGGCTGCGACCTGCCGGCGTGCGTTCATCTTCAGGATGTCGTCGCCTTTTTGTGCGTTGCGTGCCAGCGTGATCAACTTTTCAGCATCTGGCTGAATGGACTTTGCCTTCGCCAGGGTGGTCTCTATCTTTTCATGCTCGAACAGTTGTTTGATCATGGTCTTCCGCATGGAAGTGCGATGACCCATACTTCTGTTGAGTCGGTATCCTTTAACTTGATGCCGCATATTCTCTTACTCCACTTCTTCTTTTTCCAAATAGCCTTTTTCGACCATGGCGTCTTTTAGCTCTGTCAGACTTTTATCACCGAAATTTCGGATGGAAAGCATGGCACTTTCGCCTTTATCCAGCAAATCCAGCACATCACCAACAGTTGTGATGCCAGTTCGCTTCAGCGCGTTGAATACTCGCACAGTCAGGTCCAGGGCTTCAATCGGGGTTTCGATGACTTCCTTGCTGAAAAGCGGCGTCTCAACCTCAGCCAGGATTGCGGGTTTCACGAGTTCTTCTTCATTGGTGCCGCTGATGATCATGAGCTGCTCCATCAAGCGCTGCGATGATTCAATCAGTGCCTTCTCCGGGGAGAGTGTTCCGTCAGTCCAGATTTCAAGTTGCAGGCGATCGAAGTTGGTGTTTTGACCAACGCGGGCATTTGCCACACTCCAATTTACGCGCCGTACCGGCGAGAAGATTGCATCCACAGGCAGCACACCGATCGGCAGTCTGTCCGCGCGATCTCCCGCGGGAAGATAACCCCTGCCGGATTCTACCGTCATGTCCATCTCCACGTGGGCATCCTTTTCATTGATGCTGAACAAATAGAGATCGGGGTTGACTACTTCCACCTCAGGTGGGCAGCGCAAATCTGCCGCCGTGATGGTGCCTTCACCCTTTACATCCAGGCTGATTGTGGCGCTCTCAACGTTGTGAAGTTTGAAGCGCAGCAGTTTGATCTGCAGCATCACCTGAATGACATCTTCGCGGACACCTTTGATAGTGGTGAATTCGTGCATCACGTCGGTGATACGCACTGAGCTTACCGCTGCGCCCTTCAACGAAGAGAGCAGGGTCCTGCGCAGGGCGTTTCCCAGAGTGACACCGAAACCACGATCAAGCGGGCTGATCGTAAATTTTCCATAGTCTCGGGACTCTTCAGTCCGTTCAATTTTTGGTGTTACCATTTCCATATTTCCTGTCACGTTTGCCCCTAACCAGTCTAACGATCAAGTAAGACTGAACTAGTTCTTGAATTAGCGTGAGTAATACTCAACAACCAATTGCTCGCTGAGATTGCCATCAATTTCTGAACGTTCGGGGTTGCGTAGCATCCGACCTGTAAGATTTGTCAGGTCGCGAGCCAACCATGTGGGCACAGTGCGACCTTCGGCTTCTTCACGCAAATTCTTGAAGAATACCGTCTCCTTGGACTTTTCCTTCACGGTGATGACATCATCGACTTTGACACCAAAAGAATGGACATCAGCGCGCTGACCGTTCACCAAAAAATGACCGTGGCTCACCATGACGCGCGCCTGCGCACGGCTGGCTGCAAAACCAAGTCGATAGATCACGTTATCCAGCCTGGTTTCCAGGATGGTCAACAAGTTAGCACCAGTCTGACCGCGCATGCGTAAAGCCTGACCGTAAAAGCGGCGGAACTGGCGTTCATAAATACCGTAAACCCGGCGAACCTTCTGTTTGGCGCGCAGCTGCTTGCCATAATCAGATTGACGTGCTGGGCGACCGGCGAGATTTTTTCCATGCATACCAGGGGCGTAGCTGCGTTTCTCAAAAGAGCATTTAGGAGTATAGCAACGCTCTCCCTTGAGGAACAACTTCTCGCCTTCCCGGCGGCATAAACGACAAACTGCTTCTGTATATCTAGCCATCTTAATAATTTCCTTTTCTTAACTACACGCGGCGTTTCTTGGGAGGTCGGCAGCCATTATGAGGCACGGGTGTCATATCTGTGATCATGCGCACACGGATACCTAATGATTGGACTGCACGAATCGCAGCTTCCCGACCAGGACCAGGGCCCTTGACGAACATTTCTACTTCCTGAAGACCCATCTGTTGGGCTGTCTTCACAGTTTGTTCGGCTGCAAGTCTTGCAGCAAACGGGGTGCTTTTGCGTGATCCTTTAAAACCAGCTGACCCGGAACTGCCCCAGCAAATCGTATTGCCTTGCAAATCCGTGATGGTCACGATGGTGTTATTGAAGGACGCAAACACGTGCACTTGTCCTGTCGAAATCTGGCGCTTGACCTTACGCGAAGTAGTCGTTCGCCGCGCTTTACGTGCTTGTTTTGCCATAATTCTTCCTCACTAAATCTTTACATGTCTGTCACAGCCTGCTTTAGGTTGCCGCTGGGGAGAAAGGGAACCCCATCCCAAGCTTGCTGGTCAGTTCATTACTATTTCTTGGTCGCTCCACGGCGGCGTCCGCGACCAGCGACTGTGCGCTTGGGACCCTTGCGTGTGCGTGCGTTGGTGCGGGTATTCTGACCGCGCACAGGGAGATTCCGGCGGTGACGTAAGCCACGATAGCAGCCAATCTCAACCAAACGCTTGATGTTCATTTGAACTTCCCGACGCAGGTCACCTTCAACCTTGACGTTCTGTCCAATGAAATCACGGAGTTTTGACACTTCGGCTTCAGGTAAATCTTTTACCCGGATATCAGGATCGACGCCAGTGGCTGCCAGAATTGTATCCGCAGTCCTTGGTCCGATACCGTAGATATATCGCAAACCGATCTGAATGCGCTTATTGCGCGGGAGGTCAACACCTTCTATACGAGCCATATTTTGATTCCTTATCCTTGTCGCTGCTTGTGGCGGGTATTGGGACAAATAACATAAAGCCGACCGTGTCTTTTGACGATCTTGCATTGGTTACAGCGTTTCTTTATCGATGCTGATACTTTCATCAGTCCTTACTCCTTCTTCTATCCGCAAAACATTTATTATATCTTTATCGTTCAATATTCGCAAGGTTTGGCTATAAACTGGTCAGCACCAGCGGGCCATCCTTGGTTACTGCTATAGTATTTTCCTGGTGCGCGGTCAGCTTCCTGTTCACTGATACTACCGTCCACTGATCACCCAGAGTCTTCGTTCGCCGTGTTCCAATCAGCACCATTGGTTCAATCGCGATCGTCATGCCTTCGCGCAGCAAAAAACCCTGCCCTGGCACGCCGTAGTTGGTCAACTGTGGGCTTTCGTGCATCTCACGCCCAACACCATGACCTGTGTAAGTGTGGGTGCTAAAGAAACCGTGGCTTTCCACATGGGCTTCAATGGCCGAACCGATATCACCGCTGTGATTACCCGCCACCATCAGTGACGTCGCAATTTCCAGCGCTTCTTTGGTCACATCGATCAGTCGCTGAGATTCTGCTGAAATCTCACCGACGCCGACCGTAAAAGCGGAATCGCCAACAAAACCTTCATAGACCGTACCGCAATCAACCGAAATGATGTCGCCTTCTTTTAGCTTGCGATTGCCGGGAATGCCGTGCACCATTTGTTCATTGATGCTGGTGCAGATACTCCCCGGGAAGGGCACCCCGTTTCCGGGGTCATAATTCTTAAAGGGCGAGTAAACTCCGTGAGCCCGCTGAAAACTTTCCGCGACCTCATTCAGTTCACCAGTTGTCACACCTGGCCTGATTTCTGCCTTGACCGCTTCGAGGGTCTGGGCATTCAAACGACCAGCTTCCCGCATCAGGGCGATTTCCGCGCCTGATTTGAGATTGATTCTGTTTTCGAACATTAAGCCACAGCTTTCAGCAAATCTTCTGTGACTTGCTCAATTTCCTGTGTGCCGTCTACCTCGATCAGCGTCCCTGCCTGACGATAATAATCAATCAGAGGGGAGGTCTGGTCGTAGTATACATTGATGCGGTGCAGGACCGTCTCGGGCTTATCATCGTCCCGCTGATAGAGCTGCGAGCCGTCCACATCGTCCACCCATTTTACCCTGGGGGGATTGTAGAGTGCGTGATAAACACGCCCCGCATGGCTCATCCAGCGACCGCTCAGACGTTCAACCAGCACATCATTCGGCACGCTGATAAAAGGCACAAAATCTACCTTTCCACCAATCTCAGCCAAAAGGTTTTCAAACGCTTCAGCCTGGGTCGGAGTGCGTGGAAAGCCGTCCATTACGGCACCCTTTGCACAATCAGGTCTTGAAAGGCGTTCTCTTACCATTTCGATGGTTACGCCATCGGGCACCAGTTCGCCTTTGACCATGTAACTTGAGGCCAACTTACCCAGCTCGGTTTCCTGGCTCAGATTCTCGCGGAAGAGATCGCCCGTCGAAACATGTACCAGACCCAGCTTTGCCGCCAGGATCTTAGCCTGAGTGCCTTTGCCGGCTCCCGGTGGACCCAGCATAACGATGTAAGTCGCTTTTTCGTTCATCTTCCAACTCTCCAGCTTAGTTGATCAGCCGATCATCGTAGCCGTGCATGCGCAATTCGGTCTCGATCAGCTCAACCGTCTCGCGAATAGTGCCAACCACGATCAACAGACCCGAAGCCTGCATTAATTGCACACCCGCGCTGCCTTCTGGCAGGAAGTATCCCATGATGTATGGCAATACCGCCACCAAACCCAGGAAGAACGCGCCAGGGAGCGTGATGCGCCGCTGAACACGAGTGAGATAGTCCTGCGTGGCTTTACCACGGACAACTCCCGGGATCTGAGCGCCCTGCTTTTTCAGGTTATCACCATAGTTTTGCTGCGCGAAGAGCACGTCAGTGTAGAAGTACGCAAACGCAACAACCAGCAGGAAGAACATGATTGGATACCACCAGTCTTCCCCACCAAAAGCTCGGTACAACCAGTTGGACGCGCTATTGACCCATTTGGTCTGGGAATTGATAAAGAATGACGACAGAATCGCCGGGAAGGTCAGGAATGATTGGGCAAAAATGATCGGGATCATGCCGGCCATGTTGACCATCAGGGGTAGTTGACTGCGCACCGGCATCGACATTCGGTTGCCAATACGCCGTCCCGGGAACAAAACCGGTATGTTGCGGCGTCCGCCCTGGACAAACACAATAGCCAGGATCGTCAACACAAAGACAGTCAGCACCACCGCAAATACCCACCAGGGTTCTTTCCCATTGAACATCTGGGCGAAGGTGACCGGGAAGCGTGAGACGATGCCAGCAAAGATGATCAACGATAAGCCCTGATTACGTAAGCCATATTCAGAAATCAACTGACCAATCCAGATACCAAACATCGTACCCGCAACCATACTGATGATGGCGGTGAGAGTCGGCAACAACTGTGCTCCAGAAAAGCCCCACTGCTGAATGACCGTACTGCCGCCTAACATCGAGTTAAAGATATTAATTTGCCCAAACGCTGAAAGGAGCGCCATCGGAATGGTCAGGATAACTGTCCATTTTTCCATCCAGATACGACCTTCGCGGGGATCATCCTTCATTTTTTGTTCCAACGCGGGAATAACCGGTGTGAGCAATTGCAGGATAATTTGGGCAGTGATATACGGGTAGACACCCATGGCAAGCACAGAGAATCTGGACACCGCTCCACCAGAGAGCAGATCAAGCAAGTTCACCAGATTACCGCCAGCTCCAGTCTGCTGGGACAATGCCGCAACAGCAGCACGGTTGATGCCAGGAACTGGAATGTTGGCTGCCAGGCGGAAAATTGCCAGCAGCAACAGCGAAATCAACAGCTTGTTGCGAATATCCTCAGATTTCCACAGGTAACGCCAGGATGATCGTTTCATCACTTATCTCCTCTTAGCTACGAAAGTGCCAATGTCTCGATAGTCCCGCCAGCTTTTTCAATTTTCTGACGAGCGCCTTCAGTCACCTTGTGAGCTTTGATTTTCAGGGCAACGTTGATATCACCACGACCCAGGATTTTGATCGGCAAATCTTTGCCCTTCAGAAGTCCGGCAGCTTTCAGGCTTTCAGGAGTGATTTCATCACCAGCCTTAAAACCCTGCAGTGAATCCAAGTTTACTTCCGCGTAGCGTACGCGATTGCGTGGGGTGAAACCTTCACCACGCAGGAAAGGCAGCTTGCGGTAAAAGGGCAGGTTACCGCCCATGTGATAAGGGCGCACTCCGCCGCCACTGCGTGCGTTCTGACCTTTGGTTCCGCGACCGGCAGTTTTGCCTGAGCCGCTTCCAGTACCCCGGCCTACACGCTTGCGCGTTTTCTTTGCGCCTTCGTTTGGTTTGAGATCATGTAATTGCATGCTTACTTCTCCTCAGTGTCTGGCAGGATCTCAATTAAATGTGAGACCTTTGTCAGCATTCCGCGCAGAGCCTCATTATCCTCATGCTCAACCACCTGGTTGAGATTACGGAAGCCGAGCGCTTTGAGTGTTCGTTTGGTGCGGACGCTGTAGCCGATGCCGCTTTTCACCAATTTGACGCGCAGGATATTTGACTGTTTCTTAGCCATTTTTCCTCCGGTCCCAATATGGTGTCACATCGATCAGGTCCTTGCCGCGTTCCGCCGCCACCGTAGCAGGTGATTTGAGCTGCGATAAGGCATCGAAGGTAGCCTGGACGATGTTGAGCATGTTTGAAGAGCCCAGAGATTTGGTAAGGATGTCCTTGATCCCTGCAGCTTCACAAACCGCGCGCACACCACCGGCCGCGATGACGCCAGTACCAGCCGAAGCCGGCTTCAGCAGCACTTTCGCGCCACTTTGGCTGCCAGTCACTTCATGAGCAATCGTTGTGCCCAGCAGGCTGACTTTATTCATATTCTTATACGCACGCTCGGTAGCTTTGCGCATCGCGTCTGGAACAGCAAGTGCCTTGCCAGTGCCCAGCCCAACATTCCCGTTATTATCGCCAACCACCACGGTCACGCGGAACGAGAAGCGGCGGCCACCTTTGACAACCTTGGCAACCCGAGCAATGTCAATTACACGTTCGTCGTATTGAGTCTCTAATCCTTGATATTCTTCCATAGTATCCTCGTTTTAGAATTCCAGCCCGCCCTTGCGAGCACCTTCGGCCAGAGCTTTCAGACGACCGGTATAAATGTAACCACCACGATCCATGACAACGGTCTTGATGCCTTTGTCCAGGGCTCGCTTGGCAAGCGCCTCACCAACAAGCAATGCCTGTTCGGATTTGTTCTTGCCCTTCACGACTTCGCGCAGAGCCGCATCCACGCTGGATGCAGAAACCAGAGTTGTGCCGCTGTGATCATCAATCACCTGGGCATAGATCTCATTAATACTGCGAAATACGTTCAGACGCGGACGCTCTGGCGTTCCAAAGATCTTCTTACGCACGCGAACGTGACGGTGTAAACGAGCAGCGTTTCTTGATTTTTTAGCCATAGTCATTTACCTCTACTTACCGGTTTTCCCGGCTTTACCAGCTTTGAGCTTGATAATTTCGCCCTGATAACGGATACCGGTGCCATGATAGCGTTCCGGTGGGCGCAGCTTGCGGATATTCGCAGCCACCTGCCCCACCTGCTGCCGGTCGCGCCCTTTGATCTTGATCAGACGGGCTTTTGCGTCCACATCAAAGGTGATGCCCTCTGGAGCGGGGAAATTCACAGGATGTGAAAATCCCAGATTCAACAACAGGTCATTACCTTTCAATTCAGCCCGATAACCAACGCCGCTGTATTCCAGCACAATTTCAAAACCTTTGTCGCAGCCAACAACCATGTTGTTGAGCAGGGCGCGCGTGGTTCCATGCAATGCCCGGATCCGGGGCTGGTCGTTGGGGCGCTCTACTGTGATAACGCCGTCTTCGAGCTTGATTGTAATCTCAGGAGAGAAGGTATCTTCCAGGACCCCGTTGGGTCCTTTGACTGAAACCTTGTTTCCGTCCATCTTCACTTCCACACCCTTTGGCAGGGTTATGGGTAATTTACCAATTCGCGACATTTCTCTTCCTCCTACCAAACCTTGCAGAGGATCTCGCCGCCGACGCCAATCTTGCGAGCGCGTTGGCCGGTCATGATACCCTTCGGGGTTGATAAAATCGCGATACCAATACCAGATAATACCCACGGGATATCATTCTTGGAGGTGTAAACACGGCACCCAGGATGGCTGACGCGCTCCAAACCCGTAATAATCGGGCGGCGTTGGCGGCGTTCACCGATGTACTTCAGCTTCATGCGCAAAATTTTGTGCGAATCGCTCTTTCCATCAACAACTTCATAACTCTCAAGATAACCCTCTTCGGTCAGAATGCGGGCAATTTCACTCTTGAGCTTCGAGTTCGGCATGGCTACGGTTGTTTTGCCAACCATGGCAACATTGCGGATTCTCGTCAACATATCGGCAATTGGATCTGATATCGTCATTTTAATCCCTCCAGGTCCTTTTACCAGGATGATTTAGTCACACCGGGGATTTTTCCCTGGAGTGCTAACTCACGGAAGCAAATACGGCAAAGACCAAACTTGCGCATATAACCGCGCGGTCTGCCGCACACACGACAGCGATTTACTACGCGGGTTGGATATTTCCGCCGCATTTCGCGATATTGCATACACTTTTTAGCCATTTAGTTTCCTTTCCTGAAGGGCATGCCGAATTTACTCAGCAATTGCCGGGCATGGTCATCATTTTCAGCAGTTGTCACAATGCTGATCTCCATGCCGCGCACTTTGTCGATTTTGTCATACTGGATCTCAGGGAAAATCAACTGTTCAGTCAGACCGAGCGTGTAGTTGCCACGTCCGTCAAAAGAATCAGCCGATATTCCACGGAAGTCACGCACACGAGGCAGAGCGACGTTGATCAGGCGGTCCAAAAATGCCCACATCTTTTCTCCGCGCAGCGTAACCTTGACGCCGATTTGACGCCCTTCACGCAGCTTGAAATTTGAAATGGCTTTCTTGGCGGCGATGACAACAGGCTTCTGACCAGTGATGATAGTCAGATCGTTCACAGCAGCATCCAAAGCCTTGGGGTTGTCCAGCGCTTCGCCGACACCGATATTGACCACCACTTTGCTGATCTTCGGAATCTGCATGACGTTTTTCAACCCGAGCTCTTTCAGCAGAGCTGGCGCGATTTCATTCTTATATTGTTCTTGTAGTCTGTTCATATCTGCTCACCTACGCCTCAGTTACCCTTGGCGGCTTTCTTCTTGCTTTCAGCTGGTTTTGCCTTGCTCTCAGTCGCTTTTTCGGCTGGTTTTTTGGCAGCAGGTTTTGATTCTGCTTTCTTTTCCGCTGGCTTCGTTGCGGCTGGTTTTTTAGCGCTGCCGGCTTTTGCCTTGGAGACCTTGCGGACATCCTTGGCTTCTTTTTCCGCTGCGCGATCAACCACAGCCACGTTGGAGGCATGGATTGGGGCTTCAAACTCACGAATGCCGGCAGGGATTGTCTTGCCCGCAGATTGGGTTTGCTTCTGGTGCTTCTTCACTATATTCACGCCCTGCACTACCACACGGTTTTCCTTGGGGAGCACACGGATGACTTCGCCAACCTTATCCTTATCTTCCTCAGCCCCGCGCATAACCCTCACGCGATCACCCTTATGTATTTTCATTTTCATTTGACACTCCTAATTCATCGACTACAGCACTTCCGGAGCCAATGAAACGATTTTCATATAGCCTTTGTCGCGCAATTCGCGGGCAACCGGGCCAAAAATACGGGTGCCGCGTGGGTTGACACCGTCATTGTCCAGGATTACAGCCGCGTTATCGTCAAAACTGATGGTAGAACCATCTGGGCGGCGGTAAGGGTGGCTGGTGCGGACGATGACCGCTTTTACAATTTCACTCTTCTTTACTGAAGACTGAGGCGTGGCAACTTTCACTGTTCCAACCACAATGTCGCCCACGTAACCGTATCGGCGGCCTGTGCCGCCCACAACCTGGATAACCAGAATTTCACGGGCGCCAGTGTTATCAGCAATAACTAATCGAGATTCTCGCTGGATCATGCTGCATCCTCTTCCTCGAGCTCTTCCTCGACCTCTTCAGCAGCTTCTTCAGTTTCGGTTAATTCCTCGACCTCTGCAACAGCCTCTTCGGTTTCGATTAATTCCTCGACCTCTGCAACAGCCTCTTCGGTTTCGACTAATTCCTCGACCTCTTCAACAGCTTCTTCGGTTTCGATTAATTCCTCGACCTCTTCAACAGCTTCTTCAGTTTCGATTAATTCCACAAGCTCTTCGATGGCCTCAGGTGCTGATTCAACGCCTTCCTGGCGGATTTCGACCTTGACGATCTCTGCCACAACCCAACGCACTGTTGCTGAAATCGGAGCTGATTCGACGATCACGACCTTATCGCCCACATTGCAGCCCAATTCATCATGTGCCTTGTAAGCCTTCGTGCTCCGCACTACTTTGTGGTAAAGCGGATGCTTGTAGGTGCGCGAAACTTCCACAATGACCGTTTTGGTCATCTTATTCGATTTAACAACACCCGTTAAACGTCGGCGATTGTTCATTTCTTACCTTCCTTCTCCTGGCGGGCGCGCTCATTCAGGATTGTTTCCAATCGGGCAATGTCCCGTCGGGCAACCTTGAAGCGGCTGGTGTCCGTTAGCTGACCGGTCACGATCTGGAAGCGCAAATTCATGAGCTCCTGCCGGATGTTCAACAGTTTAATATTAATATCTTCCGTAGAAAGTTCCCTTATTTCTTTGCTGTTCATGAACCTTCTCCCATTGTTTCTCGGGCTACGATCTTAGTTTTGAAGCCCAACTTATAGCGTGCCCGGTTCAGTGCTCTGACTGCGGATTCGCCATCAGTTCCACCTACCTCGAACAAAATGCGACCGGGGCGAATTACTGCCACCCAATGATCCACGGCGCCCTTCCCTTTACCCATACGGGTTTCAGCAGCGCGCTTGGTGTAGGGTTTGTCAGGAAACACACGGATCCAGATTTTTCCGCGGCGCTTCAACTCGTGCACGATTGCACGGCGGGCAGCCTCGATCTGGCGAGCGGTCATATAACCACAATCCAGTGCCTTCAATCCATAGTCACCGAAGTTTACGTCCACACCGCGTGAAGCTTTGCCCTTCATGCGGCCGCGCATTTGCTTGCGGTACTTTACTCTCTTTGGCATCAACATAATTTACTTCCTCACTCGTTCCGAATAATTACTCGCTGATATAGACACCTTCGGTGGTTTCAACCTTTTCTTCAGGTTGGTTCATGACGATGCCCTTATAAATCCAAACTTTGACGCCAATCTGACCAAAAGTGGTCGTGGCAGCGGCACGGGCGAAGTCAATATCCGCACGCAGCGTCTGCAGCGGCACGCGCCCTTCACGCAGGGTCACACGGCGAGCCATTTCAGCACCGGACAAACGACCGGAAACCGAAATTTTGATCCCGCCTGCGCCCTGGCGTAAAGCCTGTTGGATAGCGCGTTTCATTGCACGGCGGTAGCTGATGCGGCGCTCGAGCTGACTGGCAATGTTAGTTGCCACCAGGTAAGCATCGGTATCGGCGGATTTGATCTCTTTTACTTCCAGATCAATCTTCTTGCCCGTCAATGCTTCCAGCTGCTGACGCAGAATTTTCACACTCTCGCCTTTGCGACCGATCAGGATGCCGGGTTTGGCTGTGTGCAGGGTGACCTTCACCTTGCCTGGATAGCGTTCGATTTCGATATTTGAAACACCAGCGCGTTCGGTTTCCTTTTTCACCAGATCCCGAATTTGCAGATCCTGATGCAGTTGTTCGGTGTAATCCGCACCTTCAGCGTACCAGCGTCCTAACCAGGGTTTATTGATCCCCAGACGAAATCCGATTGGATGTACTTTACGACCCATATCTCACTCCTTACCTTTACTCGATCTCGCGTAATACGACGGTCACATGCGCACGGCGCTTAAGCAGCGGCTTGAAACGACCACGCGCGCCAAACCTGCGCCACTTGCGGGTGGGAGCTTCGTCAGCGTAGATCTTGTAAACCACGAGGTCATCGCGGCTAACACCAAAGTTCTCTTCAGCATTGGACATTGCCGAATAAATCAGCTTACGAACCGGGTGGGCTGCCTTCTTAGGGGTCAGACTCAAGATGTTCAATGCATCCACAACCTTCTTACCGCGGACCAGGTCGATTACCAGGCGGGTCTTCTGAGCAGATTCAGCAAAGTTTGAGAGTTTTGCAGAAATTTCCTGTGCCATCTTCTTTCTCACCTTCCCTTTTCAGAGACATGACCGCGGAACCAGCGGGTGGGGGCAAATTCGCCCAGGCGATGGCCAACCATGTTCTCAGTAACATAGATCGGAACGTGGCGACGACCGTCATGCACTGCAATCGTATGCCCTACCATCTGGGGGAAGATGGTACTGGCACGGCTCCAGGTGCGGATGACCTTCTTTTCGCCTTTCTCGTTCATATCTTCAATTCTTTTCAACAGTTTCGGGTCAACGAATGGCCCTTTTTTTAATGATCGCGACATCTTAGTTTCCTTTTCTGTCTCTCAACCGCTAACGGCGCTTGGCTTTGGAGCGGTGGCGAAGAATCATGTTATCCGTGCGCTTATTTCGGCGGGTCTTATAACCAAGGGTCGGCTTACCCCAGGGGGACTTTGGTCCGGGCATGCCGATCGGGCTGCGACCTTCACCACCACCATGCGGATGGTCCCTTGGAGACATCGCACTACCGCGAACTTCAGGGCGGAGCCCCATGTGGCGCGCGCGCCCAGCCTTGCCGAGCTTGATATTGCTGTGTTCCACATTACCAACCTGACCGATCGAGGCACTGCATTCCTGCAGAACTAAACGCACTTCGCCCGAAGGCATACGCACATGCGCATACTTACCTTCTTTTGCGAGCAGTTGCGCGGAGGTTCCAGCAGAGCGAACCATCTGAGCGCCCTTGCCGGGATGCAGCTCGATCGCGTGGATCGTGGTGCCAACCGGGATATTTGCCAGGGGAAGATTGTTTCCGGGGCGGATTTCCACGTTTGAACCAGACAGCAGCGTGTCGCCAACTTTGACCCCGATGGGGGCAATGATGTAGCGTTTCTCACCATCAGCGTAGTTCAGCAGCGCCAGGCGGGCAGTCCGATTGGGATCGTATTCGATCGCGGCGACTTTGGCGGGGATGTTCGTCTTATCCCGTTTGAAGTCCACCAGGCGGATCTGTCGGCGTGCGCCGCCGCCGCGATGGCGGACAGTGATACGACCAGCAGAGTTTCGCCCGGCGCGTTCCTTTTTCAGAACGATCAGACTGCGCTCGGGACGGGTCTTGGTAATTTCTTCGAACGTATAGCTGGTTTTATGCCGCTGACCGTTCGTCTTGGGTTTATAAATCTTGACTGCCATTAGTCCACTCCTTCAAACACAGGAATGCTCTCCCCAGGCTTCAGCTTCACAATGGCTTTTTTGTAACCATTTGAACGCAGCGCCAGGCGGCGGGTCCGCGAGTTGCGGTGCGCTTTGGCGGGGAGGTTGATGATATTTACACGCACAACGTTGACATCGAAAGCCGTTTCGACGGCGGTCTTAACCTGTTCGCGAGTGGCATAAGATGCAACTTCGAACACATACTGGTTCAGTTTTCCGGCCAGGTAATTCGACTTTTCGGTCACGACAGGGCGCCGCAGGATATCAAAGACGGTATTACTCATTCTGCTTCACCTTCCTATCCCAGATAACTCTTGATCACATCGAGTGAAGCAAGTGGGATAATGACTTTCTCACAAGTGAACAAATCGCGAATGTTCAGGTAATTTGCCTGCAGCAGCTTGGCATTGCTCAAGTTGCGTCCGGATTTGATCAGGTTTGTGTAAGATTCACTCTTATCGGGCACCAAAATCAGCTTGCGCACATCACCAGCCAGAGCTGAGAGCGCTTTTGCCAGGTCTGCACTGCGGGCTTTTTCCATGCTGAGGGTATCAACCATGATGATCTTGGCATCGTTGGCGGTCACCGTCAGGGCACTGCGCAGAGCCGCGCGGCGCATCTTCTGGGGCATAGCCTGGGTGTAGTCCCGAGGTTTCGGGGTGTGGATGCGACCACCGCCAACAGACTGGGCAGAATTCATGCTGCCGCGTCGGGCGCGGCCAGTACCCTTCTGCTTCCAGGGTTTGGCACCGCCGCCACGGACTTCGCCGCGGCGCTTGGTGTTGTGAGTGCCCAGGCGGGCATTCGCCATCTGGCGCTGATATGCCTGGTGCATCAGGTCCACATTCACTTTAGCTGCAAAAATTTCATCGGGCAGTTCAACAGTATCCGACTTTTCGCCTTTTAAGTTATAAACGTCAACTTTCATGATAGCTTTCTCCATTCAACCACAAGCGTTTTACTGCTTGCGAGCCTCTTTGATTACCACAGTTCCGCCTTTGGCGCCGGGCACTGAGCCCTGAACCGCGATCAGATTGCGCTCTGGATCAACCATCGCAACACGGATATGCGAAGAAGTGACCTGAACATTGCCCATATGCCCAGGACGGCGCTTGCCCTTGTATACACGCCCTGGCGTGGTGCCGGATCCAGAAGAGCCGGGAGAACGCTGGCGGTCAGACTGACCATGGGTGGCAGGTCCACCGTGAAAACCATGACGTTTCATGGCGCCGGCAAATCCTTTACCCTTGGAGGTGCCAACAACATCTACGTATTCGCCTGCAGCGAAAACCGACGCGTTCAGTTCGTCACCTGGATTGATATCTTCAATTTTCTTTGTGCGGAATTCCCTCAACACGCGCAAGGGAGGGAGATTGTTGGTCTTGAGATGCCCAAGTTGAGCCTTACTCAGACGCTTTGGTTTCACTTCTCCAAATGCCAGCTGAACAGCGCTATAGCCGTCAGTCTCGACCTCTTTGACCTGAGAAACAAAACAAGGCCCAGCCTCGATAAGCGTCACGGGAATTGCGCGCCCGCTATCATCGAAGATCTGGGTCATACCGATCTTTCTTCCAATAAGCCCTTTTAACATACTATTCTCCTGTTTAGGTTTTTGCGAGACTGTCAGCCTGGGCAAGCTGCATCATCTCCGCACAATCCAGTCAATGTTCCCTGTGCAGCCTTCTGCCCACGCGGGTAACATTCTTAAATTGTCACACAAATATAACTACCTCTGAAGGTAGCCCGTCAAATATATCACAAGTCCCCGCGGAATGCAAGGGTTTTTGGAATTTGCTTTGGTAATCTCGGAAACGAATTGACCAAATTCAGATTCGCAAGAATTCAACGTGCGGCGGTTATTTTATCACGCTTTGGAATTGTTTTCCTGTCATTGGGGGCGCTACTTTGTCATTCCGAGGGCAGCAGAGAATCTTAACACCATGAGGAGAAAGATCCTTCGCAAAAGAAGCTCAGGATGACAGTGGTGCGGGTATTTTTTGGTCATTACGGATTGCGGAGAGGCGTGCGCAATGGTTAGACCGATGTAGGGCGGAGGCCCGCCTCCGCCGCGATATGTCATTGAATAAAATGACGGGGAACAGGCAGGCCAGTTCCCTACGATGATGGTGGCGAGGTGTGCTCATTGGTGAGACCGATGTAGGGCAGAGGCCTGCCTCCGCCACGATAGGGTCTTGATAAAATTAATGAGGAACAGGCCTACGTGAAAATATATTCAATTTCAACCAGTTCGTGTAGGGGTAACCGCCTCTGGTTGCCCGTTATTGTTAATAACCTGAATCAACACAGCCCTCAAAAGGAATGTGTTTGATGGATAAAATGTGTAAACAATCACCCCAAACAAAATGTAAACAATCATTGTCTTGACAAAGAGCCTGTCCCTACGTGAAAATATATTCAATTTCAACCGGTTCGTGTAGGGGTAACCGCCTCTGGTTACCCGTTATTAAGGCATTGAACAAAACAAAATTTTTTCTTCCGGGGCGGGTCTTCATACCCGCCCTATATTCAGAAACAGTCTACTTGTTTATCAAAGGCAACTGCGTGTTCCACGCCTGGGTGGAGAACCAGGTGTCTGAGCAAGCATCCCAGACCCCAGACAAGTACATATCGTTGGAGGCGATATTGCCTGAAACCATGGTTTCAGGGCAATTGTCCTCTGAGATTTTGACAGCTGGAGTATAGAACCCTGCGACATAATGGGATGCAGTTATAAAGTTCGACTCTGCCCATGCCATTACGGGTATCACAAAAGGTGACTTGACACGGTTCTTGACAGCAGTCATCTCCAGATCAAATTTAAAGGTTGCTGAACCATCACTGGGTTCCAAGATTACTGAGGTATCAAAAGCATTTGTGTAATAGACCTGAGGAGCGCCAGTCGGAGCAGTATTGTCATCCCCTATAAAACTGAGAAACAGGGTGTCATCCAGACCCAGGATTTCCACATCATCAATGATTGAGAAGGTATCCCAGCTGGTAGGTAGATCTACCATCACATCTTGTTTATTGCCGCAACCATTCGCCTCACAAGATGACATGTAAATCTGGTCCACCGATCCAGGATGGTATCCGCTGGCAAGTGCAACCCGCTGAGTTGTGCCATCCTGATAGAAAGACAGGCTAACAGAAATGTCCTGATCTGTATATTCAGATGAAGTGATTACCCAAATCTGGTTCATCTGACCGTCTGCCAGCGTACTGCGGTTGGAACGAATCTCCAGGCGCTCGGAATACGGTGGCGCACCTCCGGTGGTCCAGTTGTAGTGATAACCTACATGCAGAAAACCATCGTTATCGATCCCCATTTCCAGGCTATAGAAATATGCGGTTTCAAGACTTGGTTCGATAAACCAGTGGACTCGACCAGACACTATCGGTGTTGGAGCGATACGCTTATACCAAAGATCAGCCGTACGCCCTCCTGTGTAGGGCCTGTCATAAACCGCATAGGCGGTACTACCGCGGGCAGTGACCCAGACGTTGCCAGCGGTTTGTTCTGTGCCATCCAACGGGTCGCAATCATTATCATAGCCTCCAACCGGCGGGTAGAGTGGAATTTGCTGGTAACAGGCAAATTTTTCGGGTCCACCGCGCTGTTCAACCCAGGTCACATACGCCATCCCATTGTCCAAAACGGCGATATCAGGATTATATTGCTTCCAGTTCGTCCCGGACCCACTCATAACCATGGTAATCTTGCCTATTGGCCCTGCCTCTCCATAGCGCGTGCGATAGTAGACAATCCGGTCAGCCACGACGCCGGCGATGTGAGAGCGGCCAGCCGCGTCAACAGCGATTACCGCATGCTCCACCTGATCTCCATCTGTGATATGGATTTCGGTCGGGGGTGAAAAAGTGGTGGGAACACAGGCACTCAAAATGAGTGTTAAAAGCAAGAAGAATGTCCAAATGATGGTTTTGCCTTTCATAGTATCCAACCTCCTTGAAGTGGGTGCATACAAACCCTCCTTAGGGGAGTGTATGCATGTTTTATATTGAAGTTTTGTCGAATTGGCGGCCTCGGACGAGGTCAAGTGAATTTATGTTAATACTATAGCAAATTTGGACCTGAAATTCAATAAGCTTTGAGCAATTCCATGTATTAATATAACGTTCTGGGCAACACATAATATGGAAAGAAAAAAAAAGATACCGGCCCGTTAGCCGACTTCTTTAGGTGATTAGTTGTAATTCTCTGCTATCTGGTCAGCAAGGACAGGTAGATAGCATTATCCAGCAGCGGAGGCATCTTGTAGAGATTGAAGTCGAGCCTTTCGGCATCATTCTTTATGGTAGCTGTGGAACCAATGCTAAACCAACCATACCAAACCTCACTTGAATTGAAAGCCGTGCTGGGCTCCCAATGACAAAAAATCTTTCAACGTGAACCTCCATTGCGTGGCGATCTCTCCTTGTGTGTATACCCAACCGCAAAAGCGAGATTGCCACACCCCCTTTCCGTATCTCCAAACTCGTGGCTGCAAAACACCGGGGGTTCGCAATGACAAAATATCCGTCACCGCGAGGAGCAAAGCAATGTGGCGATCCGCCTGTGAGTCTGTCATCGCGAGGGAGCTTATGACCGTGGCGATCTCTCCTTGTGTGTATACCCAACAGCAAAAGCGAGATTGCCACACCCCCTTACCATATCTCCAAACTCGTGGCTGCAAAACATCGGGGGTTCGCAATGACAAAAGATGCGTCTACACGGGCACAGGTGACCGTTCCCTGTGACTGCGACCTGTTATTCCGAAGGGAACGCGGCTCGCCCCATATCAATTTGATTATTCTCAACACAGATTGGCAATGGGAACATAACGCGTGACTGAAAGGCATTAAAAAGAGACTGGCTCCTCAAGAGTCAGTCTCTTTACTTTTCCTACCCGATCAATCAAAGATCACGAGTAAGTGGAAACACCTTCTGTCGTCTGCACTATCTCATGATAAGAGGCAGGTATAAGAACTTGAGAGGTTCTTCAACCAAAACTTCCCAAACTGCCATTTCCTCAACAGTGTAGGCTTCATCTGTGCTGTGCAAAGCTTCATTGACGACCAAGCCAACTGTTTCCTCGTCCACCGTCACTTGGAAGGTGATCACATGGGTGGGCGGAACAAAGACGTAGTCGAAGCAGATAGCCGAGCCATTTTCAATTTGAAGGGTCGTATCATTGTAGACAAAGGTCGTGCCAACAGTACCGTCGACATTTTCCACGCCAATGGTCGAACTGCCCAGATCGAAATCGGGATGAATGTTATCGTAGGCAAAAATGATCTCATAGGCGCCTGGGGCATCGCTTGGCTGCAAGAAGTAGCCAATTTCGAAGTCCAGGGTCACCGCAGGATCGCCGCCATAGCGGTAAACATCATCGTATTCAATCACCGCGAAGGAAGCTCCATCACCAACCATGGTAACACCCTTATTGGTGGTCAGGTCGTACTGGGTGAAAAGATCATCCCAGAACATCGCCATCAGGTTATTGGGGTCAGTCGGGTTGGGCAGATTCTGGTTCATAAAGCTGGTTGAAGCCATATCAAATCCCGCAAACCCATCAGCCGTGAATTCCATCCCTACATAATCGATACCGTAGAAGTTGAATGGAGGGTAGGTGGAGAAAGTGCCGTACCAGAAACTGTCACCATACGCCAGCGAAGGTGAAGCGGCAAACCCGTAACTGGTCGTAAACCAATCCATGTAAGCGTCAGGGTTGCCATCAGGCATGATCTCCAGTGTACAGGCGGGGTCTTCAGCGCTGGTGGTGAAATCATAGGTGTAATAGCCCGGATCAATGGTGCCAGTCCAGGTGATGGCATTGGTCAGCTCATCATACACTGCACCGCCCGTAACCGAATCCGGCACATATGTGACACCATCAGGCAGTACATCATTGATACTGTACTCAATTGAGTAATCCTTGTAATTAGTAACGGCAAGGGTGTAGGTAATCGTGTCGCCCGGTGCCGCAATTTCGACATCAGCGGTCTTGACCACGTCATCCGCGAGGCGGACAATATCCAAATCGGTCGAACCAATCCACAAGTCGCAGAAGGTATCAGCACAGGTGTCAAAGTAACCATACATGCGATCGCCTTCGGATGTGTCTTCATACCAGACAATATCCATGCTGAAAGGTTCCCCAGCTGGGTTAGTTGCAGGCACGATCACATCGTAATTACCGACTTCGGGTTCCAAAGGAACGATGGCACTTGCAAGGGTGACCGTGTCACCAACCGCGCCATTCCAGTTTTGGACAACAATGAAGTAGGTATCAACAGCAGGCCAGTAAATCCAGTCCTTAGGCGCATTTAGATATTCCAGGACGGCACCCGTCGCACTACTGGCAACCAGGTAGTCAGCTGAAGAAAGCATGCCATCACCGTTCTGGTCCCAATACAGGAACATATCCAGATCAAGTGAGGTTGACTCAGTAATTTCAGCCACAAGCCGAATTGAATTGGCAGGCACGTCAAACTTCTTTACGAACACCTGGCTAATATCATCCACCGGATCAGAGTTGGTTGGGTCTGGATCCAAAGTGAAGGTTTCCAAATCCGCGACAACCAGACCAGATAGGTAAACATTGCCATCCGTGATTTCCACGGCTGTCAGATCGCTGATTGTTTCAGCGTCAGCATCCCGGTGAGTCCCAAGCCGCAGGAAAGCCGGAATATTGCTTGAGGTAGGCAGAACAGCCAAGGGGATATGGAGGTCGGCGATCGGTGCGCCAGCCACAATTGGGCCAAGTTCGACATCATCTATGTACCAGTTGTCCGCATCATTGCCCTGATAGTTGAATGCCAAACAAACAGTTTGACCTTCATAGGAAGTTAGGTCATAGGTGTATTGAGCCCAGGTTGTGGATGCAGCACTAAGCTCTTCAAGCTCAACAAAAGCTCCATCCGCTGGATTGCAACTTCCTGTTGAAATAAGCAAACCATGATAATAGTACCAAGTCGGGTAGAGTGATCTTTCCCAGAATGAGAAATACATACCAGATTCTACTGTAAAGGCAGGTGTCACCAACCATCCATTCTGGTCGCCGGCCGCACTATATACATGATAGGCTGACCCTACGCCAGAATGATAGTAATCTATCGTGCGAGCCCATTGGCTACCACCACCATCGGAATTATAAGCAGACCAACCGGTTGGAGGGAACGTGGTAGATTCAAAACCTTCCTGCCATCCACCACCACCTGCATGCGAGCTATCTGTCAGAAAATCGATACTCGCAAATTCCCAAACGTCTGTCTCTAATGTTGCAACATCCGCCGTAAACGTGACCACCTGGGTGCCGCCGGCAGGGATAGTGAAACTAGCAGGAGCAACCGTTACCCATTCGGGTGCAACAACAGTATAAGTAGCTGGCATACCAGCCACGCTCTTGAAGGTTCGTGTCCAGGTGCATTCACCCACGCACTTGCTGCTATACAAGCTGGCAAGGTTCAAACTTGAAGGAGTGCCGTCCAATGTAGGATCAGCCGCCTCAAAATTAGCAATGGTTTCGTCCAATACCAAACCGACCATTGCGGCATTTTCGAGCGCAACGCGTCCGGAGCCTTCATCCTGAGGGGTGGCTGGGCGCATGACGCCTTCAATGGTAACGCGGTCAGCAAGCAGACCGTCTTCCGCGGTCATCATCATGGCTGAACGGATTTCCATGGGGGTCCAATCGGGATGCAGCGCCATCAATAACGCGGCAGCGCCAGCATTGTGCGGGCTGGACATGGAAGTACCCTGGTACAAGTCGAGTTCGTAATCACCACTGGGGGCAATCGTTCCATCAGCCACAGCAGCCAAAATGGAGACACCCGGAGCAGTGATATCGGGCTTCAAAACATCAAACGTAGTGTTGGGTCCGTAAGAGCTAAAGCCAGCGATAATATCTTCATAATTGGCGTTATAGATCCGGCTGGTTTCAGCAGAGATCGACGCTGTAGCGGTCGGATTGGCATCAATCCATGCCTTGATAGCCAGGCCATCTTCCATGCTGATCATGGCGGCACCAGTAACGATGCCAGCCATGCCTGCAGGAGCGCCAGTTCGGCTGTTGAAAATCAGCACATATTCAGCACCAGCAGCGTAAGCATTGGCTTCCTTTGCTGCAAAGGTGCAGACACCACGTTGAATGAGGGCAATTGCGCCGTCAAAGAAACCGGGAGCAAAAGCCGCACAGCCGTTGAGATTTGCAGGATCATACTTGATTGGCAAGTCCACCAAGTCAATTGTCAGTAAAGGTCCTGCTTGCACTGCGCCCAGACCAGTTAACTCGGGGGGTACAGTGCCTGGACCGGTGATATCCACGGCATTGGCAAAAATCCGGCCATGTGAGGCGGCAGCAACGGTGGACACCCAGGGTGAGCGATGCGCCACAGAGGATGGGCCGGTTGTATCGCCGGCATTGCCAGCGGATGTAGAGACAAAAATACCAGCTTCAGTTGCAGCCAAAAAGGCCAATTCCACTGGGTCAGAGTAAGGATTGGCGCCACCGGAAATGGAGTAGTTCAGAACATCCACACCACTGGCGATAGCATCATCAACAGCCGCAACAGTTGCGTCACCGTAACAAGCACCATTCGGAGGGACCGGTACACAAACATCAAAAGAGATAATCTGCGCGTGAGGTGCCACACCGCTGATAGTGGTGGTAACACCCTGGAATTCCACTTCCACAAAATTGCCGGCAACAGTGGAGGCGGTATGGGAACCATGACCTTCAGAGTCTTCCGGGCTGGAAGTCTCTACGGGATGATCGGCAACATAGGTGAACGCGCCAACTAATTTGTCATTACAAGCAGTGGCATAATCGGGGTCACCATCAGGAGCACAAACACCCAGGTAATCGCCAGTCCATTCGTAGACATAGCCATCTGTGGGGGTAGCGCTGAAGGAGGGGTGGTCAAAGTTGATGCCGGTATCGATAATACCAACCAGCACGCCTTCGCCGTAGGTATCAACACCCGTGGCAGTTTCGCCATTCCAAATGGCAGGAGCGCCGATCAGGGTGGGACCTTCATCCGTATCAGTGTGCTCGATGGGTGCACGCAGTACCTTGGCGCCAGTTTGAGCGGCCAACAGTTCTGCTTCAGCAGCGGTCAACATCATAGAGAAACCGTTGGTGGCATAACGATACGTGAACAGCACTTCTGGCACACGACCCAAGACGTTGCTGGCTGTCGTCAGGTAGGCTTGCTGTTGGACCTGGATGTAATCCAGGTATGCCTGGCTCTCGGGAGCTTTAACATCCAACTTTTCGCCAGTGACAGAAGGGGCTGTAGCAGCAAAACCTGCAAGTTCTCCCTTGTAGGTGGCTAAAGGTTTGTCGGGCAAGATGACCACAAAGCGAAGGGGGTCCTTGCTATTCACCTCATAGGCTTCGACGGCCGTTTCCTCAACAAATTTAAGGTTACGCCCCTCAGCCTCCGGCTGGTTGAGCAAGGTTGAGCGGTCAACCACTAACAGCCTGGAGCCAGCGGGAGGAGGGTTCTGGGCACTTACGGGTGCTGCAACCATTGCCAGCACAACTAATAGTGCGATTACACGAAATAATGCTGATTTCATTCTTTCACTCCATTTTCTTGTTTAACAGGATTTTTGCAGGGGAACGCACCCTGCACGTTTCTACGTACACTTGCGGGAACAATTGTAAAGATTTGCTGATAATTCGGTCTGACTAAGCTAAAAGTCAAGTGGTGGTAACTCCTTTCAAATTTTATATCCATCCCCCAAGGGGAACGTTCAAGAAAGGTACGAACAGATTAATAAATATCGACCGGCAATCGACGTCTAAATTATAGTCATTCTGTTTCCATGCGTCAAGCGAAACTTTAGTCGCATTATCATTTGAACCAACAGCTATCTCTTAGTAACATTATCCTTTGACATGACACTGAGAACAATATTTTTCTATTATCGCTCCCTGCCAGACTTCGTCTAGCCAAAACCATGCGGATTCCAACTCTCCAGAGCCCACTGTCAAAAAAACTGCTTCTTTGTGCAGCGGGTGTTTCCAAAAATATCTGATCAACAATGCTTTTTGATCTGCTCCGGGCAGTTCTGCTCGGATTTTTTCGGCAGGATCTTTGCCGCGGCACAGGTGCCCGCGTAGGTGCAGCCCGCGCAACCCCCACGCCCGGATTTGGCATTGCATACCATCTTATAAATGATCAATCCTACGATTGCCGCGAGCACAACACTGATAATAATCGTTGGGACCATCTTAGCCTCTTGACCCTGCTCTCGCCCGCTTCAATCTCCCATCTGCCTGCGGTGATGGTCTGAAAATGAGCCACAACACCACCCCAGTCACTGCCAGGGTGATACCCGTCCACAAAGTGAACACGCCTCCCTGCAACCATGTGCCGAGCTGATAAACCATCAGTGCTGCAATATATCCAAAAGCGGTCATATACCCAACCGCAAACAAAGTCCACATCACGCTGTTCATCTCGCGCCGGATTGAACTGATCGCTGCAATGCATGGCGCGGAGAGCAGCACAAAGATCAGAAACGAGGTCGCCGAAAGGGGCGAAAAGGCTGCCCGCAAGCTCATCCACATTTCCTGACCACCAGCAGCAACTTCAGAAAAACCGTAGAAAATACCGAAGCTGCTCACCACAGTCTCCTTGGCAACCAACCCGTTCAGTGCCGCCATGACCGGGCGCCATTCTCCCCAGCCCAAAGGTTTAAAAACCCAGGCAATTGAGGTTCCAATCGCAGCCAGGATGCTGTGATTGATTTGCCCGGCTTCAAGCATCTGAAAACGACCTTCCACCCAACCAAAAAAGGTCAAAAACCAGATCACGATCGCTGCCAGGAGGATCACGGAGGTAGCTTTTTTGACAAAAGATGAAACTCTATCCCAGGTTGTTCTAAAAATGCATTTAAGCGAAGGACATCGATAGGCTGGCAATTCCATCACGAATGGCGAAGGCTCCCCCTGGAACAACGCCGTCTTTTTCAGGATAAGCCCTGAAATAACCACTGCCGCGATCCCCAAAAAGTAAGCGCCAAAAGCAACCCAGCCTTTCCCGCCAAAAAAAGCTCCAGCAATCATGGAAATCACCGGCAGTTTTGCGCTGCAAGGAATGAAGGATGTTGTGATGACCGTCATGCGTCTGGCACTCTCGTTCTCGATCGTGCGTGCCGCCAAAATCGCCGGCACACTACAGCCGCTTCCAATTAGCATCGGGATAAAACTTTTCCCTGAAAGTCCAAACTTGCGGAACATACGGTCCAGGATGAAAGTGACCCTCGACATATATCCGCTGAATTCCAACAAGCCCAAAAACAGAAACAAGACCACCATCTGGGGCAAAAAACTCAAGACTGAACCCACCCCTGCCAGGATGCCATCCACGAGCAGCCCCTGCAGCCAGTTTGCCACGCCCCAATCCACCAGCTTTCCACTGACAGCAGGCAGGATAATCTCGCCGAAAAGTTTGTCGTTGGTCCAGCGTGTCATGGTGGCGCCAACCGTGTTTACCGAAACGTAATAGACCACGAACATCACCAGGGCAAAAATTGGTAAAGCCAGCCAGCGATTGGTCACAACTCGATCGATCCGGTCTGAAGGTGAGAGTTCGCCCGCCTTTTTGCGCACGGTGACCTTCTCGAGCACATTCTCGATGAAGCCATAGCGTTCTGAGGCGATGATGCTGTCGGAGTCGTCGTCGTACTCAAGTTCACATTGCCAGATATCCTGTTCGATGTGGGCCTTCAATTCGGCTGAGAGGCCTAATTCCGCTTCAACCAGTTCGTTGCGTTCGAAGAGTTTGACCGCGTACCAGCGCTGTTTGTGCTCAGGCTGCTCATGCAGAGCTACTTCTTCGATGTGCCCCAGGGCATGTTCCACCCCGCCGCTGAAACGATGCACCGATAGCAAGCGCCTGTTTTTTTGAGCAACCTCCATGGCAGCTCCAGCGAGTTCATCGATCTGAGTCTCGCGCAGTGCTGATATTTTCACCACAGGCAGTCCAAAAGCCTCGCCAAGAGCTGTGCTGTCAATCCTGGTCCCGCTTTTCTCAACCTCATCCATCATGTTGATTGCCAGGACCATCGGGATGCCCAACTCCGCCAACTGCGTCGTCAGGTAAAGATTCCGTTCCAGGCTCGTACCATCTACGATATTGATGATGGCATCAGGGTTGGACTCAAGCAGGTAATCCCTGGCTATTTCTTCTTCAAGCGAATTCGTCGAGAGTGAATAGATCCCCGGCAGATCCACCAATACCACATCGGGGTGACCGATCAGAATGCCTTCCTTCTTCTCAACCGTCACGCCTGGCCAGTTGCCAACATATTGGTTTGAACCTGTGAGGGCATTAAATAGCGTGGTTTTTCCGGAATTAGGATTTCCTGCGACAGCAATAATTACAGACATAGCGGCTTTCTAATAGAAAGAAAACGATCATTCCACTTCGATTATTTCAGCGTCGATCTTGCGTAGACTCAGCTCGTAACCACGCAGATTGACTTCAATGGGATCGCCAAGGGGAGCTACTTTGCGTACGAAGATTTCCACGTTTTTTGTGATGCCCATATCCATTACCCGGCGGCGAATTCGTCCTTGCCCGTGGACTTTCACTACACGGGCCGATTCTCCTACCCGAACATCTCTCAAAGTTTTCATCTGGTCTTCCTCTTGGCTTAAATGGTCTTGCGTTTGTAAGCGAAATTTGTTAGGATTACCTAACAACAAAAAATGTTAGCCTAAGCTGACTGTTCTGTCAAGGCTTCAGTGCTAAAACCGAAGTTAAGCCACTTGCTTGAGCCCCTTCGTTGGATGTGGTGGGCGCAGCCGAATCTTTTCAGCCTCTTCCTGGAGGCGGACGGCGCAGCCGGGGGGTGGGTTAACATTGAGCAACTAACTGCCTTTGGGGCATAAGGAGTGCACACTATGAATTTGCAAGAGTCAGCTGAGATGTATCTTGAGACAATTCTGGTCCTGGAGAAGCAAAACGGCCAGGTACGCGCCGTTGATATTGCCCGCCAAATGCAATTCTCCCGCCCAACCGTCAGCCAGCAGATCAGACGCCTCGCGGAGAATGGTTACCTTGAGCTGGACGCCAACAAACACATTTTCCTTACATCCAAAGGTCGCCTAATCGCTGAAGAAACGTACAACAGACACAACAGCCTGGCGGAGATTTTTATCTGGATGGGAGTCAGCGAGCAAACCGCGTTTGAGGATGCCTGCCGCATCGAGCACTATATCAGCACCGAAACCTTCAACTGCCTGCGTCAGCATTATGAAAAAGAGCGTAAAAATGCGATCGCAAGCAACCCAGGCTGATCCTCTTCAATCTCTTCCTGTCGCCCCTCAGTCGGTTTTTCTTTCATTCTGAGACTCTTTTACGAAAAATCTAATCATTAGAGATGGTAGAGCGTTCTTTCCGCCACTCCGCCACCTGTCATTCTGAGGCCTTTTTGCGAAGGATCTAAGCAGCAGAAATCACCACCCCGGTATCTGTCATCGCGAGGAGCGAAGCGACGTGGCGATCTGAACTGCTCGAATTTCATCAGCGATAAACAATTTTATTGGCCGGATAGACTCTTCTATTGTCGGAGTGAGCCCGGGCCAGATTGACAATATGCAAACTTGCAAAGGCGGTCTCATTCCGACCTACAGCTAACACTCTTGTCATTCTGAGGCCTTTTTGCGAAGAATCTAAGCAGCAGAAATCAGATCCATCGCTTTGCTAAAAATGATAAGACCGAAGTCCAACCTGCAGTTTACACTTCAACCGGAAGAGATCGCCAACCCGACAATACCATTTTCATTAATTGCACCCGTAAGGCGAGCTTGGAAGCACTAAATACACCGTGATCCTGATACGCTTCCGTGGCGGATTGAGGACGGTCCGTTACTTGTTTCTGCACCAGGAAAATTCGTCCTCAATACCCTACGGGCACTTTGTCCTGCCCTACGAAATATTGAAATTTCCTATTACAAATCCAGATCACCTACCACCTATCACCCTTCCCCAATCACCTATCACCTATCACCCATCACCTATCACCTACCGCCACCCGCCATACGCGGTACAATTGCTGCCATGAGCTACCGCCCAAACCTCGATATTGCCAGCCTCTACGCCAGCTTTGCCTCCCCGATTGCCGAAGTCGACTGCGGCAGACTATGCGCACCCCACAATCCCTCCGGCAAACCCTTCTGCTGCGATATCTGCGTGGCAGTGCCCGTCGCATTGAAAGAGGAATGGGCTTACCTCAAACCCAACACCAAGCTCTGGCATCGCCTGCGCGGAGACGAGTGCCCCAGCGACCCCATCGACGTGCCTAAGATGAAAGCTGAAACGCCCCATTACATGCACCTGATGGCCTGCCGCGGTCCAGAATACTGTGAGCGCGACTTTCGCACCCTCAGCTGCCGCCAGTTTCCCTTCTCCCCCTACATCACCGCAGACGATCGCTTCATTGGGCTCACCTACAATTGGGACTTCGAGCCGGTCTGTTGGGTCATCAGCAATCTCGACCAGGTCACCCCTGCCTATCGCCGCGAATTCATCAACATCTACGATCAACTCCTCTACGAATACCCCAAAGAATACGACAGCTACTATTTCCTCTCAGAGGACATGCGCGAAGTCTTCAAAAAGCGGCGGCGGCGCATCCCCATCCTCCACCGCGACGGGTTCGACTACCTTCTAAGCCCCGCCACCGACCGCCTCACGCGCGTGGATGCCGCCCAATTCCGCAAATTTGGCCCCTACCAACAGTCCTGACTGCCCACCCTTAAACTGTCCATTAAATACACCCATTTTTTGTCTTAACATTGGATTCTCACATTACCTCAAGTACAATTACAAACAAGAAGACTTCAAAAAGTTCGTCAGCGAGGAGAAATATGCCTATCAACAGCACATCAACCCTTCAGTTTAAAGCAACGCTAAATGATTCCAAGCCACCAATCTGGCGGCGCTTTACGATCCCCGCTGACAAGACCCTCCTGGACTTGCATGACGTCCTCCAGGTACTATTTGGCTGGGAAGATTACCACCTACACGAGTTTCGAATTGGACGTAAAAACTATGGCATACCTGATCCTGATGAGCATTTCGAAGACGAAATTCTGGATGACAGCAATTTTACGCTTTTCCAGGTGCTTGAAAAGGAAGGCCAAAGGTTCCCTTACCTCTACGATTTTGGTGACGGGTGGCAAATTGATCTCGTGATCGAGAAGGTGCAGGAATCCAGCGCAAAAGATAGGAAGGCAGTCTGCCTGGCGGGTGCGCGCAATGGGCCTCCTGAAGATGTGGGCGGCGTTTATGGCTACGAAGAGTTCCTGGAAGCGATTGCTGATCCTGCGCATGAGATGTATGCTGATTTAATTCAATGGATTGGAGGTCATTTTGACTCCGAAGAATTTGATATCCAGGCGATCAACAAATCTTTGGGGCGGATTGGAAAGCCCATAGATTACTGGGAGGTTGATCCCAATCCTGAAGCTGAAAACCATTTCGGATACAAAACAAGCTGGATCACTTCAGGCTCTAAAAAATTTAACAAAACGATCCAGGATTTGCCATTACGGCGAGATATTGTTGAAATGCTAACCTATATTCAGAATAATAAGGTTGTGGGCACGGCAACGACTGGCAATTTCCCATTAAAAACAGTAGAAGAAATGGGTAAGCACTTCGTAGATCCGATAAAGGTGTGGTTTCCTAATGGGGAACGCCGATATAGATCTGAACTTGAGGTCGATACCCTGTACTTTTACCACGTCCTGGCAATTGCCGGACAGTTGCTAACTGGAGGCAAGGGGCGAAAATGGCGTCTGACTGAACTCGGACATCGTTTTCTCGCGGAATCCCCCGCCTGGCAATACTGGCATCTGTTGATAACCTTTTGGACACAAACAAACTGGCTTTCGGTCGCGCGTGTCAACGTGCCTGAAGAAGGAATTTCAACTCCTTTTAAGGTTCTCCTCCTGTTTGTTTGCCAGAAACTCAGCCCAACATATGGAGTTTCCTTCGAGCGGTTTGTGGAAAATCTGGCAGAGAATTCCTACATCTCCTGGCAATCGCTATATTTTTCCGAGTATAAGGAAGATCTCGTTGAACAAATATGCATCAACCCCCTGATCTCATTTGGGATTTTTCAACCGGATTATGAACTCCGTAAACATAAATACTTTTCCAGGGAACACCTGAACAGGATCACTATAACTCAGCTCGGAGCAAGTGTTTTAAAAGCCTTCATGGAATCCATTGAAAAAGCCTCACCTGCATAATTCCGCAAGGTAAGAAACTCGTTCAAAGTTCTATTAAAAACACTCCCCAGGGTCAATAATATTCCTGGGGACTTGTTTTGAAAGGTCTGCCTCCCATCGGGAGCGTCTTTTACATTTGTGCCCCAAAGCAAGTTGTCCGATCTGGATTTGCTCACTTTCTGACAGAACCCACTGCATACTGCCATACACACGTGGTAACATTATTCCGAATTTCCGACCATATCCAACCAGGGCTGCCGCACACCTGAGTGAGAGTCAAATGAACCAGACACTAAAACCAAACCAACATCTGATTGTCCTTGCCGGGAATATCGGCAGCGGAAAGACTTCCCTGACCCAACAGCTCAGCCAACACTTTGGATGGGAGGCATCCTACGAATCGGTGGATAACAACCCCTATTTAGCCGATTTCTATGCGGATATGCGCGCTTGGGCCTTCCATCTTCAGATGTATTTCCTGGGCAACCGCGCCCAGGAGGTTGAAACCCTGCTTAGTTCTGGCCGCTCTGCCATCATGGATCGCAGCATTTATGAGGATGCCCACATTTTTGTGCGCGCCTTGCACGAGATGAACAATCTTTCGGACCGGGACTATCACGCCTATTTCAAGTTATACGAACTGGTGCTCAGGCAGTTGCCAAAACCCTCGCTGCTGATCCGCCTGGTTGCGCCGGTTGAGACCCTGGTTGAGAGGATCCAGCAGCGGGCGCGTTCGATTGAAGACACGATCGACCCCGATTACCTGCGCCTGCTCGACAGCTACTACCAGCAGTGGGCGGCTGAATACGCCGAAAGCCCCGTCCTGACGGTCAACAGCCAGCTTTTTGACTTCGTCAACAATCCCCTTCACCTCGGGGAAATCATCGATGGGATTGAGCATTGCCTCAGCACCAACTCCAACCTGAGCTTATACGAGCCGGGTAACAGTCAAGGTTGAGCACCTTGACCTCATTTTTCCTATAAATCATGGACTTTACAAGGTCGACTAATTATCAATAAGTAAGATTTTTGATGCTGATATCTGTCAATTATGCGAGATCAAACAAGGATGTTGTCTGATGGATAGAACACATACATTAACACTTCTAAGAAAAATGATCGGGGAAGATAAAGATTTCCGTCCCGGTCAGTGGGAAGCTATCGAAGCAGTGGCAAGCAAAAAACAGCGGACACTAGTTGTCCAACGCACAGGATGGGGAAAAAGTCTGGTTTACTTCCTCGCGACAAAATTATTACGCGAGCAAGGTTCCGGTCCCACAGTGCTCATCAGCCCATTATTGTCACTCATGCGCAATCAAATTGAAATGGCCGGAAGGATTGGCATTCGCGCATTCACGATAAACAGCGCGAACAAGCAAGAATGGGCAGCTATTGAAGAAGCTTTAGCAAAAGATGAATGTGATTTAATACTCATTTCCCCAGAACGGTTAAATAATGAGCATTTCCTGAAAGATGTCCTTCCACAAATTTCCGGCCGGATCGGTCTTTTTGTAGTGGATGAAGCGCATTGTATCTCCGATTGGGGACATGATTTTCGTCCGGATTACCGCCGAATCGTGCGGATCGTTCAGATGCTGCCAAGAGGCATCCCCGTACTCGGAACAACCGCCACCGCCAACGACCGGGTGGTTAAGGATGTTCAGGCTCAGTTAGGACCTGGGCTGACTGTTCATCGTGGGCCGCTAGTACGTGAATCTCTACGTTTACAAAATATCACACTCGCGAATCAAAGTGAAAGATTGGCTTGGTTAGCGGAAAATCTGCCAAAATTCAAGGGGAGCGGCATTATTTACTGTCTGACGGTTGCGGATACAGAACGGGTAACCGGCTGGTTAAAACAAAAAGGCTTTTCTGCTGAGGCCTATCACGCTGGTGGTAATGGAACTATGGATCGACCGGCATTAGAACAGGCCTTCCTCAACAATAAAATCAAGATATTGGTTGCTACTGTGGCATTGGGAATGGGCTTCGATAAGCCAGATATCGACTTTGTCATCCATTTTCAACGCCCCGGATCAGTTGTGGCATATTATCAGCAGGTAGGCCGTGCCGGACGAGCAGTGGAAAAGTCATACGGTATTTTGTTAAGTGGCAATGAAGATGATCAAATTCAGAACTACTTTATTGAATCAGCATTTCCAAGCATAGATGTGACAAAAGACTTACTGAAAGTACTTGAAAATAGCGAAGGATTGTCATTGTATGAAATTTTATCGAAGGTAAACATATCAAAGTCAACGGCAGAGAAAGCCCTTAAGTTGTTGGAAGTTGATGGAATTGTTGGGCAGACATGGGATAATAAGGTGCTTTACTTCCGAACGCCAAACCCTTGGCGACCTGATGTCGAGCGAGTAAATCGTGTGTTGGATTTACGAAGATCCGAACTCGCGCAAATGCAAGAATACGTTGATCATCAGGGTTGCTTGATGAAATTTTTACTGAACGCATTGGATGATCCTCATCCTGCTGCTTGCGATCGCTGCGCGAATTGCAAGGGGCGAGGATTTTCCGGGGAAGTTGATCAAAAAATGGTAATTGAAGCGGAAAGTTTCCTGAAAAGCGATCAAATCATCATCCAACCGCGCGTGCTATGGCCATTTGCGTTGTTTCCAGACCAAAAGCGAAAGATTCCACTGGAGTATCAGAATACCGACGGGCGTTCATTATGTTATTATGGTGACGCGGGTTGGGGAAAACTGGTTCAATCAGGGAAATATCAGGAAGGTCATTTTAGTAATGAATTAGTAAAAGCAGCGGCTCATTTAATCCGCGACATGTGGCAGCCCAATCCTTTTCCAGGCTGGGTTACCGCAATTCCGTCTACACGTCATCCCAAGCTCGTGGCCGAGTTTGCTCGCCGCCTGGCTGATTCACTGCAGATCCCTTTCTACCCCGTTATTGATCGGATCAGGGAAGCCCCCGAACAAAAAACCATGCAGAACAGCTCCAAGCAAGCTCATAATGTGTTCAATACAATACGGATAGTTCAAACAATCTCTCATGAGCCTGTATTATTGGTTGATGATATTATTGATTCGGGATGGACATTGACAATGGCTGGATACTTGTTGAAAAAGCAAGGGAGCGGGCTGGTTTACCCATTTACATTGGCACGAGCTACTTCAAGGAACGCAAACGGATGACACTTTCACCTGATTCTCAAACCTTATTATTGCTTTGTTCGCATCTGGGGCTTTCTTCTGCGTCTGAGTATGCACCAATGACGTTGAAAAACTGGAATCCATTAGCAAAAAAGTTGCTATCCATCTCTAAACGTCCAGCAGATTTATTAGAGCTCGATAAAGAGGAACTCAAAAATCTGCTGGAGATAACTGAAGAGGAAGCTGAACGAATCGCACACCTTCTTCAAAGAAGTGGAACCGTTGCAATTGAGTTGGAACGCCTCAACTCTTTGGGAATTGATGTGATTACCAGAGCAGATTCAGATTATCCTTTACGATACAAGCAGCGCCTAAAAGAAGCAGCTCCAACGATTCTTTTTTACGCTGGCGAGAAAGATCTTTTAGGGCAGCCCGGCATTGCTGTAGTGGGATCGCGTCATCTGGATGACGCTGGTCAAGCTTGTGCTGAATTTGTGGGCAATGCCTGTGGATTGTCCGGATTGGTATTGTATTCTGGCGGAGCAAAGGGAGTTGATTCTATCAGCATGAACGCAGCATTAACTTCAAGAGGAACTGCTGTTGGAATACTCGCTGATAGTTTGGAAAAATCTATTAGAAATCCAGAAAATCGTGATGCAATTTATCGTGGTGATTTATGTCTTGTAACCCCATATTCTCCTAATGCTCCTTTTTCAGTCGGCACAGCAATGGGTAGAAACAAATTAATTTATACCCTTGCTGATTATGCAATAGTAGTGGCAAGTGATGCAGAAAAGGGCGGCACCTGGGCTGGCGCGACCGAAGCGCTAAAATCGAAATGGCTTCCAGTTTTTGTCTTAGACCATCCCGACATGCCCGAAGGAAATAAAATGCTCCTGCAAAAGGGCGCTTTACAATTTCCCCACCCCTTTCCAGAACATCACCAGGAATTGAAATCCTGGCTGGATAAGCATACTGCAGAGATCAAATCTGATCCTTGTCAGTTGTCACTGTTTTACTGAACATAAGATTGAGTCTAACAGATCCTGGGCAGGCAAAATTATGATTAATCACCCCATCCTTGTGCTTTTGTGGACGTGATGGTCACTTAACTGAGCACGGGAAGTGATCTCAGGCTCTATAAAAGCGTAGCTAAAGATCATTGGAAACCCAACAGTGAAACACAAGAAAAAAAACCAGAACTAATCCGGATTCAATCTGGACGAATCCCCACCCCTTCTCTTTTTATGAACAATAACGATCCCCCTAAAAACAATAACCTTATCTACTATACATGGCGTAATATTCTCGCGCTTTGGTCTCGTTGTACCTGGCGACTGTCCCAGAGATGCCAAATGCTTCAAAAAGCGCAATCCAGGCAGGTATGGTGGTCCAGGCAAAGAGGATGAAGAGGATACCTGCTACAGTTTGTCCAAGATAAAACTTGTGAGCCCCGAGTCCGCCCAAAAATAAAGCCAATAAGACCGCAGTTGTAGGGTTCTTCTTGACCGAATTGATTTGCAGCAAAAAAGGTGTCTGCTTGTCGGCAGGAAGCGATGTTACCATATTCATAATGTTCGCTTCGCTTTGTTGTGCAATTTCCTTGCTTTTTCCCAGGGTAAGTATCAAGGCGACTAATATACCAACAACGAGTAACACAAAGACTATTAAAATCCAGCTGCCATCTTCCATTGCATCCTCCACCTCTGATTTGGGAATTTGCGTCGTTACATCCCCATGAATATTTGTTATATTAGCATAATTTCATCAAAAAATCAACGTTTTTTTGAGAGGATTGCAACCATATTTTGATTGACTTTTTGAAAACTTGAAAATCACTAAAGACTCTGAGGTTTTGTATTTGCAGTCTTAGTCGCAGCCCTGCAAGGATGATCTTTTAAACATTCCCAGCTCAGTCAAGTTGCATAAAAAAATCCACTGTTATGAAGTGGATTTTTTCAACACCCTCGAAATTCAGTGCTTGCTCCAACTTATTGAGCTACTGGAGCAACAAAGATCCCAGGTGGATGCTAAAGTAGAGCAGTTGATGAACGCAATCCCTCACCACATCATTACCATCCCAGGCATTGGGCAGGTAACTGGCGCCATGCTCCTGGCTGAAATTGGCAACATCAATCGTTTTCCTGCTCTTGAACAACTGGTTGCCTATACTGGAATTGATGCCTCTGTCTTCAAAACCGGCCAATTTGAGGGCGATGAGACGCATATGAGCAAACGAGGCTCGCATTACTTGCGTTATGCCTTGTGGCAAGCAGCCACTGCCTCTTTGTTGCATAACCCTGAATTGAAGCAGTATTACGATAAGAAACGCGCTGAAGGCAAGCAACATGGTGTTGCCATGGGGGCAGTTTGCCATAAACTCCTCAGCCGCATTTTTGTCATCATGAAGGAGCAAAGACCCGATGTAACCCATTAACTTCTTTATTTTCCCCCTTGACTTCTAATAACAGGTCTGAACGAATTGAAGAATCATAATTAAGAAGTGCTTAGATCCTTCGCTGACGCTCAAGATGACAAATAGTCGTAGGGCGGAATGCGCCTCTGTTGCGCACTCCGCCAAAACAGCGCAAGGAAGGTTTTCGATTGTCGGAGTGAGCCCGCGACAAGCTCACAAAAAGTAATATTTCCTGGCGGTCTCATTACACAGCTTCGCTGGTACTTCGTCCGACCTACGAGAAATCTTTATAAAAAATCTCCAAACCATCCGATCCTAACGCCAACCTACCCTACGGTTTACGGCTACTGCTTCAGCACTTCCAGCAAGCCCTTGTTTGTCATGTCCATTTGCAGGGGCGTGACGGAAATGAAACCGCGTTTGATCGCCCAGTAGTCAGTGCCCTCATCCATCAGCCCCGTGGGAGCTTCTCCGCCGATCCAATAATAAGGCTTGCCCTGAGGATCGAGGCGTTTCTCCAGCACGTCCCGGTACAGCCTGACCCCCTGCCGGGTGTAGAGCACGCCTTCGAACTGCCCGTTTTCCCGGTAAGGCAGGTTGATATTCCAGATCGGCTGCCTGTTCTTTTCTATCTTATCAGCCAGCAATCCCTGGATCACATCCACCGCGGCTCTGGCAGCAGGGGCAAAATTCAGCTCGCCATCATGATGCTCCGGCGCATCCAGCGAAACCGCATAACCCGGCTTGTCGTTGATCGAAGCTTCCATTGCCGCTGTCACCGTCCCGGAGTAAGTTACATCCAAACCCACGTTGGCATTCGGATTAATACCCGACACCACCACGTCGATCGGTTTTTCAATCGCGCCCATGATGGCGATCGCCACGCAGTCCGAAGGCGCGCCGTCACAAGAAAGAGCCAGACTACCATCAGCCAGCTTGACCTCGCGCACCCTCAGAGGGCGGGTCAGGGTTTTGACGTGCCCGCACGCCGACCAGTTATGATCCGGAGCTAACACGCTCACTTCATTTCCCGGGATCGCCTTGATCGCCTGAACCAGCGCCAGCAGGCCGGGCGCGAACACGCCATCATCATTCGTAACCAAAAAATGGGTCATCTATTACCTCTTAATGGCGTTTTCGCCGCTTTTTATTTGGGGTTTTTTCTGCAGTTGGCTTGGGTTCTGCCCCGCCGGCCGCTTTTACCGGAGCAGGCGTCGCAAGCGCGTTTTGCGCTTCGGCAGCCTTGGTCGGTCGGTAGCGGAACATGCGGCTGATTACCGTCTGACGCACCTCGGAGAGCATCTCCGTAAACAGCGTGCTCGCCTGGCTCTTATAGCGCACCAGCGGGTCGCGCTGGGCGTAAGATTCCATGCTGATCGAGACCCGCAGGGCTTCCATGCGCGTCAGATATTCCACCCAGGTCTCTGTAATTGTGCCGAGTAATAAATCGCGGTAGATGCGATTCTGAGCCTTGTCGCCCAAAACTTCCCGGACATCTTCGTGCAGAGTCTCCGGGAGCTCCTCGATGGCTAATCCCAAAATTGCTCCGAGCTGCTCTTCACCGAGCTTTTTACTCAACCCCTCCCTGGTAGCTTTTGGCAGATCGGCAAGTTTGAAGTTATTGTTTGCCAGGTGCTGCAGCTCAAACTCCCCAAAAATTTCGGCAAGTTTCTTTTCTGCACCCTGTAAGTGCGCCAGAATATCTTCGGTAACTTTCTCTGCCGGCTGCTTCAGCAGCTGTTCCGACATCGAGAAGAGGTAATTCAGCCTCATATAAGTCTGGAAAGTTTTGCGATGCGAACGGCTATCAAAGGCGATCCGCTTGCCTTCAGTGCTCACCTGAACCAGCTGAGCGCGCGCTTTTTCATCGCTCAGCGCAGCTTGCAGCAATTCCGGATTAGCTTCCAGGTCGCGCCGCACCTCCCCATCCGCCCCAAACAGCCGCTCCACCCGCCGATCGAGCGATTCTGCGATTTGGGAATTAATAGTTTGGCGGACTTCTGCCCATGGGAGCTGCGCCAGATCGATGGGTTTCATTCCCCAATTGTCCCCAAAGCGTTTTTCCAGAGTCAGGAGGATGCGCCGGATAGTCGTGAGTGTCACACTGGTTCTCAAAGCTTCCTTGAGCGGTTCCTTCATGCTCAGGGGGTCTTCCATCAGGCTGCGCTGCTGCGATGGTGCCATCTTCACCGGAGTCTGCACGATCTCGCCAATCTCTGCTGCCAGGTCGTGCTGCTCATCCGGGTCAAAGCTCTCCAGGTAGGCATCCAACATTTCATTGCGTTCTGCCAGTTGGGTTTTCATACTCTGCTCGCTGCGTTCAAAGAGCAGAGCCGCCCCCTCGCGTATGTGCTCGTTCTCACGCAACACGGCCTCTTTTGCCAATGCTGTGAGCTTATCCACCAGAGATTGCTCATCACTTGGGGTGCCGAGGTTTTCCATCACCATCTTCAGGGAGTAGCTCGGATAGCTGCCAAAGTCCGTTTGGATCGTGGGTTGGATGTCCTCCAAAAAGCCCAACAACTTCCAAGGACCTTCTACATCCTCAAGACCAGTTCGGATCCTGCTGCCAAGCTCGGTGATCAGCATTTCGCTTACGTCTTCATGCAGATCGTCCTTGGTAAAGATCTTATCCCGCTGGCTGTAAATGCGGTTCCTCTGCGCGTTCAACACATCGTCGTATTCCAGCAAATGCTTGCGCACATCAAAGTTTGCGCCTTCCACGCGCGTCTGAGACTGCTCAACCAGCCTGTTTACCAGCGATATTTCGATTGGCATGTTCTCATCGATCTTGAAGCGCTGCAGCAAACCTTCCATCTGTTGCCCGCCAAACATTCGCATCAGGTCATCGTCCAGTGCCAGGTAAAAGCGCGATGAGCCAGGGTCGCCCTGCCGGCCAGCGCGACCGCGAAGCTGGTTATCGATGCGGCGCGCCTCGTGGCGCTCTGAGCCAACCACATGCAAGCCGCCCAGTTCGCGCACCTTCGCCATGTTTTCCATGTACACCAGGAAGCCGTCCACAGCCTCTTGCTGGCTCTCGTCCAGCTCCGCATTCAGTGCCTTAACCGCCTCTAAGCGCTCAGGCATGGTCATGTTGTAGGGGTCAGTGTGGGTTTTTTCCACCAGCACCTGGTTCACGCGCGAGAGCAGGCTTTCAGACAGCTCACCCCCCAGCTTGATGTCCACACCGCGGCCAGCCATGTTGGTGGCAATCGTCACCGCCCCGAACGCGCCCGCGCCGGCGATGATGAGCGATTCTTCGGTATGTTTGCGCGCGTTCAAAACCTGGTGCGGAACGCCGCTGTCAAACAAAGCCCTCAGCCGCTCCCAATCGCTTTCCTCCAACTTCAGCAGTGCCAGCAGATTCGCTTTGTTGCTTTCATCTGCCAGGTCGAGCGCGGTCATGCCGTTTTGCATTCCAAGCCGGCGCAATTCCGGCATGCGCAGCTTGTCCAATGGTTCACTTAAAACTCTCAATTCGGGTTGATCCACAAAATCGGCTTCGTTGAGCCCCTTGGTTTTGAACCATGCCTGGCGGATCAGATTCACTTGCAGCAGTCGCCGCACCATATCTGAGCCCAGTCGCTCCGATAGCCGCTCGGAGTTCTCCACTGAGGTGGTGCCCACCAACTGCGGTCTTCCAATCACGTGATAGCGCAAGATCTCCAGCACAATCGCGCGCACTTTGCCTTCCGTGGTGCGGTAAATTACATCAGGATAATCCTTGCGCTTGTAGAACAGGGGCTTTTTATAAGGATCGGACTCGGCATAGTAGTAGGTGTACTTGTACCCCTCTTCGTCCTTGGCTTCCTCATCGTTCAGGCCTGAGTCCGGGCGCATTGCCTGGTATTCAAGGTTGGTCGGGATCGCAAGCACGTCCAGTCCATAGATCCGGAAGAATTCCTCTTTTTCAGTGAGGGCGGTACCCGTCATGCCAGCCAGTTTTTTATACATGCGGAAGTAGTTCTGGATGGTGATGGTGGCATGCGTGATATTCTCCGCCTGCACCTTCACGCCTTCCTTGGCTTCCACTGCCTGGTGCAGCCCGTCTGACCAGCGCCTTCCGGGCATCATGCGGCCGGTGAACTCGTCCACGATGATGACTTCACCGTTCTGGACGATGTATTCCTTATCCCGGCGGAAGAGGAATCTTGCCCTCAGGGACTGCTCCAGGAAGCCCATCAAGCGCGCCTGCTCGGGGTTGATATCTTCAGGTCGCTCAGGGTCCGAAAGCGGTTCACCGAGCATCTCTTCCACGTGGGCGATGCCGACCTCCGTCAGGCTCACGGTCTGATCTTTTTCGGCGACTTCATAATCCTCGGGGTTAAGCGCCTTCACTATCTGCGCCATACGGATGTAGTTCTCCGAATCCTCATGCGAAGGACCAGAAATGATCAGCGGCGTTCGTGCCTCATCGATCAGGATATTGTCAACTTCATCGATGATGGCGAAATGATGGGGGCGCTGAACGCGCTGCTCCCAGCGCATGGTGATATTGTCGCGCAGGTAGTCAAAACCGAACTCGCTGTTGGTTCCATAGGTGATGTCCGCCAGGTAGGCTTGCTTGCGGGGCACCGGTCTGAGCAGATCGGTAGCCTCGGCTAAGGATCGCTCGGTGGGATCGAAGATGAAAGCCCGCTCGTTGCCTTCCGCGCTGCCCGCAGACTGGAGTACGCCCACACTCAAACCCAGCATACCAAAGATTGCGCCCATCCAACGACCGTCGCGCCTCGCCAGGTAATCATTGACCGTGATCAGGTGTGCGCCTTTGCCCTCCAGCGCGTTGAGGTAGAGCGGCAGCGTGGCTGAGAGGGTCTTGCCCTCGCCAGTTCGCAGTTCCGAGATGCCCCCCTGGTGCAGGTTAATGCCGCAGATTATCTGGACGTCGTAGTGGCGCTGCCCCAAGACACGCTTGCCGGCTTCACGCACGGTCGCGAAGGCTTCCGGCAGGAGTTCGTCGAGCGTCTCGCCCTTAGCCAGGCGCGCTTTAAACTCAAGCGTCTTGGCTCCGAGCTCCTCATCACTCAATTTCTCAAATTCTGCTTCGAGAGCGTTGATCTGGTCTACAATTATTACCAGCTGGTCTATTTTCTTTTTATGCGGATCTCCATTGAAGATCTGCCCGAGTTTTTTAAACATATGTTATTCCCTGTGAGTCATTAATTTCATCAATTTTGGGCTGCCAAAACCATCGGTTTCAGTTTCCCGCAATGGGAGATTATAGCATACCGCCTGCGCGAAGGTTTACGCCGCAGACAGTTCAGGCATTTATAAGGAACAGTTCGCAGGCCAGATTCTTGTAGTTCGTAGTTCGTAGTAGTTCGTAGGCCGGATTGTGTTGTTCAATCCGGCATCAGGTGGCAGGTGTTTGTTCTGGCGGTGGGTTGGCTTTCAAACGTCGTTATGAAGACAGGCTCTATGACGCCAACACACCCTACAACCATTGCATCCCCAAAATCGTTGGTCAGCGTGTGGAATTAATTAGAGCCCACATGGCACGTAAATAAAAACCAGGTCTGCGATTGCAGACCTGGTAATGAACAAAAGCTAAATTACTGAACCGTTACGGTCGTATACACTGGCGTCACGTTCCCATTCAGATCCGCCACCAGGAAACCGACCAGGTAGTCCCCGCTCGGCAGCCATTCCTGCTTCCACTGGAACGGCTGGCTGCCAAAGGTCAGGGTTTCTCCGTCGCTGTTGGAAATCTTGCTGACCGCTCCATTGGCATCCAGGTCCAGCCACTTGTAGGAGATCGTGAAGGTATCTCCCGGATTCGGAGTGATTTCAGAGGCATCACCAGCAGTGGTAGTCCCCTTAAATCCCATCACCTGGAATAAATACTCATCCTTGAAAAGAAGTTGGGCTGCGCGGGTTTCGCCCGTTTCGCTGAAGGTGTAGGTGCCATCCACCGCATAAACCGCCTGCTCAGCCGAAGCCCCGTAGGAGACCGGGTTGAGCAGCGCGATACCTGATTCAGTGCCATTGGTGATGGTAAAAACGAGCGGCTCAAACTCAAAATTGAGTCTAAAAGTTTGCGCGTCTGGCCAGATGGGGTAATAAACGCCCCCCTCAGTACCGGTGGAAGGACTTTCAACATAATCCGTATCCGCCACAAAAATGCTATTCGAAGCCGTATCAACCAGGCCTGTAAAGAGATAAATATAGCCGATGTTTTCGCCCGTGATAGTCGTGCTGAGAGTGATCGCATCGCCCGGGGCGACCCTGTTGGCAGTCGCGCTGATGTCAGAAACCGAAAATGTGCCCGCCCCCGGTATCTGGCTGGCACGGCTGATATTCACCGCTTCCATAGCATTCGCCGTGAACTGCCTTCCGCCATAGTGATAACCCAGGAAATCATCCCAGAGGGATGCCCGGCTGAAGCTGTTTGCAATCACCGAGTAGGATGCCATGCCCGTGGAGGCATTGCTGTAAAGCTGGGAATTGGGGAAGTAGATGGCAATTCCAGTGGAACCGGGTTTGGACGGACCGTGCTTCTCCGCCACCACTACGCGCGAAAGAGCACTCAGGATGTTATTTGCCTGCTGGCGGGTGGCGCTGTCGCCGGCATACTTGGCCGTCAGCGCCGCAAAGTGTCCCAGGTCGATGAATGAGGGTGGCACATTCGTGCCGAATATTGAGCTGTAGGACTGCGCGTAAGTGCGCGCCTGCGCCACCGCCCGCTGGTCCAGGCTCTGCATGTGGTAGGAAAATTGATTAAGCGCGTTCAGCAATAGCGGCAGGTTCTCAAGATTCACTGCCGTCAGCGTGATGTTCTGCTCAAGCTGGGTCGCTAACTGCTGCGCGCTCATGCGATTAACGAACCATCCGCCACTGCTGGAATTTTGTGCCAGGAATTCCGCGCGTGCCTGGTCATCGACCACGCGCTGATCCTGGTTGATGTAGGAATCCACAATATTCGCTGCGATCTCTTCCGTAGTCACGTCCGGGTTGTAGACCATCAGGCTCAGAAAGGCAGTGTAAGCCCAACCCAAGCCCGGTTCCGTTTCCTCGGATGCCACGGCATAGCGCGCGTAAGGTGCCAGCGCGGTATAGACTTCCATCTGGCTCATCAGGCAGGCATCCAAACCGATCAGGTCGAATTTGTCGATCCCGGTGGTCTGAATTGTTTTAGCCAGTGCGTCCTCGAGTTCGTTGAGATAGATAATGTCATCCTTCATCGCCGAAACCAAAGGCGCATTGCTGCTGCGGTCACGCTGAGCGGGAGAAGGATCGCTCCAGCCGCCCGGCCATCCCATCCCGTGGTCCGACATGATCAGGATGTGCTTGTCTGCTGGGAAGCTCTGGATCGCCCAGGTCAGGAAATCTGAAAGCGTATTGGCATCGCCCATATTCTTCTCGCCCAGATCCATTATCAGTTCGGAGCCAAGATTGTTAAGGTCATTGTCATATGTCACCAGGTAACGGCGGGTTGAGTCCCAGTTGCCATCCCCCGAGTAGCCCCCGCGGAAACGGTCCACCTGGCTGACAATCATCACCTGATCGGTGGAGCCGATCATCTCCATTTCATTGAGGTCCATCATGATGTCGCGTTCAAGCGCATGGTCATCCGCATCCTGGTACATCATCACCAGCCATTTCTGCCCGGAATTTTCGCCGGTGTTGATAGCTGTCGGCCAGGGTGTGTTCGTAGCAAGCGGTTGTGTTGGCTCAGTGTAAGCTGGCACGCTTTGCCCGGGATCCTGCTCAGGACCAGTCAGCCCTGAAAGTAGCGATCCGCCCTGGCAGCCTCTTAATAGGAAGTAGAGCACGATTGCCAGGATGATAATGCCAAAGATCCCACCGCAACTTTTCTTGCTCCCACTGGAGCTGGTAAGACCTCCAAGCCCTCCCGTGCCGCCCGAGCTGCCCGAACCGCCTAAGCCTCCGAGCAATCCCCCCAGACCCCCTAAACCACTGCTTCCGCTGGATGAGGAACCGCTTGGGTAACTCCCAGTGGTTTGATCAGACCCACCCGAATAGGTTGGCCTGGTAGGTTTGGCGCTCGGCTTGGCCGCGCCGGCCGGCTTGCGAACCGGTCGTTCCGCCTGTGTGGTCGGACGATTACTGCTCTTGCGCCGGCGGCCTGCATTTACTTCAGGGGTTTGATTAGACATGACCACCTTCCAATCTTTGCTTAACTATTAGATGAGCTATAGTAAGTATTTTAATCCATTAAATAATGGGGGGAAATGCCCTAAAACCGTGCCTGGCCTCAAGGTTTAATGATGTTCGTTCCCGCATCTGATGGATGCGAGTGGTCATGACCCTCTTCGTCTTCCTTATGATGGGCATGAAAGTGACTGTGAGTGTATTCGACCGTGTCCGAAACGAGATCGCTCCCAACGCTTTTGACCTCGATTTTGGTGTGTTTATGGAGATGCGTATGCTGGATGCTGATGGTATCAGTGATCAAAAACCAGGTGGCAGCAGCCATCAGGATCAAACCCACCCAAAAACTGATTATCGGAAGCGCCTGGAAAATCAGGAAAGAGAACATCACCCCCAAAAACGGAGCAATGGCATAGTACGCGCTGGTTTTTGCGGCGCCAAGCTGCATCTGCGCTTTGACGTAGTAATTGATGCTCAAACCATAAGCCACGAAGCCAAGCAGCATCGTTAGCAGGATAAAACCAATCTGTGGAAAAGCTTCTCGTGTCAGTAAAGCCAGAATCAAAGAACCGAAACCTGAACCAATCCCCTTGATGATAACGATATCCGAACTGGTTCGGTTGGAAAGCTTACGGGTGAAGTTGTTTTCGAGCCCCCAGGCGGTGCTTGCTGCCAGGATCAACAGCGAGCCGCTCGAAAATCGAAAAGCCGAAAAATCTTCCAGCGAAAGGAGCACACTTGCCAGTGTTACCAACACAATCCCAATCCAGAGTCTTCGGGAGATCGCTTCCTTGAACAGCAGTAAAGCGATCAATGACGTGGCAACGATCTCGAAATTGTTCAGCAGTGAGGCATTCGCCGCCAGGGTCCTTCTCAGACCAAACATCAACAGTGCGGGTGCGAGAATGTCCAGCAGGACCATTCCGAGGATGTAAGGCTTTTCATCTTTTGTGACAGTAGCAAAGGTCCTGTCTTTTGGTTTAGTGCGAAAATACCACAGCCCAAGCATCCCCAGCCCCGCCCCGAGATACAAAAACGCTGCCATGAAAAATGGCTCCACGGATTCTAAAAGCAGCCGTGAGAAGGGCATGTTCAGCGCGTAGAGAGCGGCCGCAAGGAACGCGAACGCGGTTGCCTCGCGCAGATTGTTGGATTTCTTTCGACCTGGCATGCTTCTATTTTCCCATATAAATCAAAAGCCGGCTTAAATAAAGCCGGCTTTGGTTAGCTAAGACCAGAATTATTTGCGGTAAATAAGTCAAGTCTATCACCCGTCAAAAAGGGTGAGTTTTTACAGGTATACAGACACTCTTATTCTGGTTCCTGGGCAGGCAGGTCGAGAAAACGTGAGATATCGATCATCATGTCGTTCCCGCTGCTCATCACCTGGGGCAGGATCCCGTTCCACTTGGTCAGGAAGAGATACTGGAGGTACTCTGGCGTCAGTGCGCCGGTGACGTTGAGCGCTTTTTGGGCGTCTGCCTGACCCTTCGCCTGGGCAATTACCGTCTGGGCGTCAATCTCCGCCTGCGCCAGCTTCTGCTTGGAGGTTTCAACCTGCTGCTGGGCTACCTGTTTGGCTTCAATCGCCTGCTGGTACTCCACGGAAAAGTCAAAGTTGACGATGTTGAAATTTTCAACAATGATGAAATACTGTTCCAACTGCTTTGTCAGCTCTTCTTCTGCCAAAAGCCGGACTTCGTCACGCTTGGTGATCAGCTCTTCGGCTGTAAACTGGGCTGTCACGGCTTTGAAAGTATTCTGAATGGCCGGAGCAACGATGATGTTGGCATAATCCGCGCCAATTTTTTCAAAAACGTCCTTCGCGCGGCTGCCATCCAGGTGATAGTTAACCGCAATCAGCGATGTTACTACCTGGAGGTTTTCGGACATAGCCGTTGCCTGCACTTCATCCTTCTGAGTGCGCACGTTCATCAAAACGACACGTTCCACGAAGGGTAGTTTAATATTGATGCCGGGATAAGAAACACGATCGACCGCGCTAAAGCGCAGAACCACGCCAATGTTGCCGGCGGGAACTTCATAAAACAGCGATGTTGCCAGAATAATCACTGCCAGGGCAATCAAAATAATCGGTACAACCCGCTTGTTTAACTTCGGGCTCTTAGCGGGGTTTGAATTTGCTGTTGAAAATTTTCCATCGAACATAGTGTCACCTCTCTAAAATTAATTATTCCAGATATTTATAAGAGTTGCGATAGATTATCTAAGGTTAGTGAAAAATCTGTTGCAGGATATCAGAAATAAGAAAAGGACACACACACGCGTTCCCTTCCGTATGCGTCGGGTTGGTCAATCCCAAATATGGTCAGGTCTTCCCAATTCCATCACTTAACTTGATACAATAGCCGGCATGCAAAAAATACCTGACACATCCGATATGATCGAGCAAGACTCCTCCTCCCAACCCGACTTACCGCCAGACTATCCCAAGCACTTCAACACCCGCAATGTTGGATCCATTGCCGCAGCCCACAGCCTGCATGACATGTACTCTGGGTTTCTACCACCGCTGCTGCCAATTTTGATTGAAAAGTTTAGCCTCAGCAATTTGGGCGGGGGTTCTCTGACCCTTTTTTACACCCTACCCTCGCTTTTCCAACCGCTGATCGGCTCGCTTGCAGACCGACACAACTTGAAGATACTGGTTATCCTGGCGCCTTTCATCACTGGTTGCATGATGAGCTTGCTTGGGTTGGCCGCTACGCCGGTGGTCATGATGGCAATGCTGGTTTTTGCTGGCTTGAGTTCAGCTTCATTACATGCGATTGGTCCGGCATTGAACAGCAAATATGCCGGACAAAAACTCGGAAAAAGTATGAGTTTTTGGGTAAACGCCGGCGCTTTGGGTTATGCGTTAGGCTCAATCCTGCTGGTAACAGTTTACGATTTTCTCGGTCTGTCAAAATTGCCCATCCTTGCAATTGGTGGAGCGATTGCATCTGCAATGATCTGCTTTGGTTTACAAAACGCGGACACGCGCACCAGTGTGGTGAAAAAGCAAAAATCCGCCCCCAAGAATTGGGGCAGGATCCTGAAAGTCATGCTGCCTGTCATTTTGATCATCGCCAGCCGGGCGTTGATGACCGTAATGCTCTCTACCTATTTTCCGGCTTTCCTGCGTGAAAGGGGAGCGAGCACCTGGGTTTCCGGAGCTGGGATGACCCTGATTTTAGTGGCAGGCGCGTTTGGGTCTTATATTGTCGGAAGTATGAGCGATAAGTTCAGCCGGGTAAAAATTTTGGCTTTCGTCACCATCGCGCTTTTTTCGTTAATGCTGGTTTTCCTGCGTATCGAGAACTGGTTGCAGATACCAGTACTTTTGTTGATTGGTTTTTTTGAAATCGCGGCTTTGCCTGTTTTGATGGCACTGGTTCAGGATGGCTTCACAGAGGACAGAGCCTTCATTAATGGTCTCTTCTTGTCGATCAACTTTGTTGGCACTTCGCTGGCAATTCCTCTGGTGGGTCGGCTGGCAGATTTGTATGACTTTCAGACAACTTTCCAACTTGCAAGTTGGCTCTTGCCCTTAGGTTTAGTGGGGATGGGCTGGGTCTACCGCATGAATAAAACCAGCCGGCTGTAGTTCCTCATGTCTGGCTCCTCTGATGGATACCATTCCATTTGATAGCGTTTTTTCGACGCTGAAATTTCTGTGTTCTTGCCAGCGCCCCCGGTGCGAAGCCTCCCTGTTAGACCACAGGCACGCAGACTGACCGCAGGTCTCCGGATGTTTTCCCTTACCTGGCAAAAAAAGTGAGGCTGCGGAAAATCCCACGCGACCTCACCTTACTTCAATTATTAACTTTCAGTCCCCCTTACTGCCCTCCATCCATTGCACAGCGAAATCCCAGGTCCAGGCCGCTGTAGAAGCTCAGGTCGTATGCCCGGCTCGTAACGCGTACTGCCAGCCAGTTGCTGGCCCAACCGCCGCCCCGAACCGTTCGCAGCTGGTTAGCTTCTTCGGCTAAAGGATTCTCGGTCGGGCTTACGCTGTAGAAATCTTCTATGTAGCTATCCGCCACCCATTCCCAGACATTTCCGGTCATATCCATCAAGCCAAACTCGCTTGCCCCCGCCGGGTAGCTCCCAACAGCAACAGTATCTCCCACACAAGCAGACATGCTGGGGTCGTGATAAATGTTTGCTTTAGAACAGTCGGGGTCATCATCCCCCCAGGCATAAGCGCCAGGGTTCGCACCGCGTGCTGCCAGCTCCCACTCGGCTTCTGTTGGAAGACGTTTGCCCGCCCAGGTGCAATACGCCTGAGCCTGTTCCCACTTGACGTTGATCATCGGGAAATTGGCATATTCTGGGTTCTGATAGTAATCCACCCGTGCCTGAGATGCGGTGGCAATCGGCGCGGAGCAACCGTCAGCCGCCACACATTCGGCATACTGCACGTTAGTCACTTCATATACGTCAATCGCGAACGCTGAAAGGCTCACCATGTGCTGCGGGAGCTCATCGCTTGGGCAGGCATAGCCATTGTTGTGCTCTGGGTCACAACCCATCATGTACTCCGTTGCAGGGATCAGAACCATGCCTTCCGGCACTTCGACGACAGCGGGCTCTTCAAGCGGCTCAGCTGGCATTTCGGAACTTGAATCAGCGACCTCTGTTGGGATGATTTCGACCTCTTCTTCTATAACCGGCTGTGCTGTCTCGAGTGGTGTTTGCATGATGCAACCAGACAGAAGTAACATCAGCATTATTACTGATACTATTTTGCGAGACATTGGAAACCTCCATTACTTCTAACGATCGAAAAAGACAAACACCCCTCCTTCACATTATAGTAAATTTACAACCGAATCCCAAATATGAATTTTCAGTTTACGTGGAATTTCACAATGTTACCAGTAATATCTTGAATTATTTGAGTAACCTGAGCGTTAACCCTCTCGAATCAGGGCAAAACTGCGGGATCCAACCCCCTCTTGGGAGGGGGACAAAGGGGGTGGGTGGTTTCATAGCTGGATTGGATGTGGAATAAAGTTGTTGTAAGAACTGCGGGCTATTAGTTCTCTTTAATCTGTCACATCGTGCCCGAGGGGTATTGCGAACCTCTTTTGTGACACGCAGTGTGCTATTTTGACGCAATCTAAGCTCCTGGTAAAGAAAAACGTTTGAGGTAAAAGATCACCGTTAATAATCACGAAGTGTTTATGAACATCTCGGGGTGCATGAGCGTAAATAGTTTATATTGCTTCGTTCCTCGCAATGACAGAAGAGGCTTGGAAGTGAGGATTCATCAGGACATCAAATCTGTCATTGCGAACCTCTTTTGTGAAGCAATCTAAACTCCTGGTGGAGAAAAATGTTTGAGGTAAAGGATTACCGTCAAAAATCACGAAGTGTTAATGAACATCTCGCGCTGCATGAATGCAAATAGTTTAGATTGCTTCGTTCCTCGCAATGACAGAAGAGGCTTGGAAGTGAGGATTCATCAGGACATCAAATCTGTCATTGCGAACCTCTTTTGTGAAGCAATCTAAATTCCTGGTGAAGAAAAACGTTTGAGGTAAAAGATCATCGTCAAAAATCACGAAGTGTTTATGAACATCTCGCGCTGCATGAGCGAGACCAGTTTAGATTGCTTCGTTCCTCGCAATGACAGATAGACTCTGGCAGTGATGATAATTCAGGACATCAAAAAGGGATCCTAAGCGGTTAATCCTTTTCCTCAATGCAAGAAAAAACTTCGAAACTCCATCCTTAAAGCAATTCACGGGGTGAACTGGTGAATAGTGCGGGCGATATTGCTTGTCTATATTCTGTCATTGCGAACTTCTTTTGTGAAGCAATCTAAACTCCTGGTGGAGAAAAATGTTTGAGGTAAAGGATTACCGTCAAAAATCACGAAGTGTTAATGAACATCTCGCGCTGCATGAGCGCGACCAGGTAGATTGCTTCCTTCCTCTCAAGGACAGATAGACCCTGGCAGTGAACATTCATCAGGACATCAAAAAAGGGATCCTAAGCGGTTAATCCTTTTACTCAATGTCGAAAACATGGAAGCCCAACCTTAAAGCAATCCACCGGATGAACCGGTGAGTTTTGTGGGCGCTTGAGGGCTGTGCGCAGCCCCCTGTAAGGGCGTAAACTCCGAACCTGTGCGCAGCCATGTAAACCGTTATTAAAAACTCCTCACGAAGAGGAGTTGTGTGGGCGCTAGAGGACTCGAACCTCCGAACCTCACGGATGTGAACTGTGCGTTCTAAAAGACCACTTGCCGACCTCAACGTTCGTGTATTCTGCTAACTATGAGGTCATCAGGTCGTTCCGAATTGGCCGAATCATGAGGTCATAAGGACGAAATTTTTCGTGTTTGAATGTGCTGGATCCTGTATAAAATAAGGATTCCAGCAATGTTAAGTGATTGATCCTGCTTATTGACATCCCCACAAAAAGAAGTCAGTCAAAAAGTTCAATAAGTCAAAATCGTTTTTGACTTATTGATATTATTGACTTTTTTGATTTTATCGACATTTTGACTTTACTTCTCATATTTGCTGGTTATATATCAGGTGTTGTGTTGTTCCCAAAAATGACCCCCTCCATCCTTTCTAATCAAGAAAATAAGTAGGTCTTTCAGGCTTTTTGCCGGTTTTGGCACCTGATCAGGCCGTTATAGCCATCAAAAATGACGGTATTAGTTAACGGGAAATGTCTATTCTCATAAGTAATAATTCGTTTTCCCTGATATTCGGCATATTATTGACTTCCTTTTTGACCATTAATGACCTGATTTTTGCCTGAATTGTGATCGTTTTTGTATAAGGTTGACTATTTTTGACTGTTTTTGACTGCAATTTTTTACAGGCAGATTCAACACGCGCCATTTTACGCGGTAGACCAACGACCCACCACCCTGGCACCTTGATGGGGGGGATTCACTTGCGATCCTGATCCTATTTATTCAATGGCCTGGTGAACCGACCTATCAATCGCCAAGACCGGAATCCATTTGGATTGATCATCATCTTTTGAACGGGATGCATCAAAAAGTGTGATCCGATCGGCGATCATGACCATTTTGATCACAATATTTGGATATTCAGGATTGGTGAAGGTTATGATTTTCATGGCCGATCCGGACCTTCCCCACCCCACTAATCTGGAAATTCGTCAATTGCGCTGTATTCGTGATTGACCTTCGAATCATCCAGGCTGTAAAGCTTCACATCGCCTTTGGGATTGTCGGTTCCCACCTTCAGTACTGCCTCCGCCACTTTCCAGAAGCTCAATCCTTCCACCTCACTTTCAAGCTGAGAATTGGAATTGGCTGCCGTTGTAGAGGCAAAACCAGAGATTGTCTAGAACCTTTTTCACTCAATATTTACCTTTTGATCATTGGGAGGTACAAACTCCAATCGGTTTCCATCCTCACATTTTGAATATAAACCTTTATTCCCTGCGAATCAGGATAATTATTCTGTGCACTGAACAACAACCTCACAGAGCTTCCTTGATACATAGATGCTTCAAACTCTACGGAGACCCATTCTTCAGAGTTCAAATTTTGGATTGGTTGATCTACAACGACAATTTGTTCCAATAATCTTGTTCCAAATTCATCGTAAAGGCTGACTATAAAGCTTGCCTTCCCGGAGGGATCAATAGCCTCAACGCTATAGTCAAAAGACAACCTGGCACTGGATAACCCAGCTGGTATATAAAGAGATTGATATGTCCACGCCGAATTGATGTCTTGATCTGAAGGTGGATTGACAACCTCTCCTAATTGCAATGAATTGCCTTCACCTGGAATGGTTGATTCGACAATCGTAACAGGCCGCTGACCTCCCCTGGTCCAGTAAGGCAGGCTGCCACTAAAATTGAGCCACAGCGCTGTTGGTGATTGAAGTCCCTCGATGGCGTAATTCAAAAATTCTCCATTTTGGATAAGTCCTGAGAATGAATCCGGAGGTAGCGGCGCAGTAATAAATTTGGATATTTTATGAGTGCTTCCGCTCGAGGCATAAACTGAACCATCATCGCCGGTAGCAAGAAATTGATAATCACCCAGATCCCAATAAGTGGCGGTTTCATTCCATTCGCCGAATTGAGTTAATACATTCGTCAGAGTTGGGTCATATTGGCGGATAACGTTGCCGCCTTTATAAAGCGCGAATATGTTTCCGTCAGCAGCGGTTGTTAAGGCTATTGGGAAATAGGTCCTGCCATCAGGGGTTTGTGCTGGAAGGGTGAGCGTAGCAAGCTTCTCTCCCTCTGGGGAAAATTTCCAGACTTCATAAAGCCAGGGTTCTTCAGGCAGACCTTGCTCTACCAACACGGGAACAAGCAAGTTATCCTCGTAATCAGATGTGATATTCCATAGATAATATGTCTTTTCAAGATCATTATCATATGACCAGCAATCCTGTAAAGACAAATCATTATTGAGGACACATACCTCTTCATGAACATCTTCGGTTGGACTATATGGATTTTCCACAAAAGGACCGGGAACATAGACATTTCCGTTGTTGTCAAGGGCGATTTGACCGGGGCGCCAATTCATGCCGGGTTTTACATCAGTGGTGATAAAACTGCCATCAGGTGAAAACTTGGTGATAGAAGAAGGATTTTGCTCGAGGACAAACAGGTTGCCTGCTGAGTCTTTTAACATGTCCATTGGCGTAAAGTTGTTCCAATCAAATTCAGCATAAAGATCACCTTCGGGAAAAGTCCGAAGGAAAGTTCCGTCCTGGTCAAAAATTTCTATTCTTCCATTCCCACCATCGGCAACATAGATTTCATTATCAAACACTCTTACATTTGAAGGATAATGAAAAAATCCGTGGGGTGTTTCAGGGCTGCCATAATCCGTAACCCAGTCCTTGTTGACATCAAAGACCCGAATACGATTACAGGCAAAGTCAGCAGCATAAATCGTCCCATCTGTTGAAATCGATAGGCCCTTGTAAAAACTTTCAATAGAGTCACCAAATCTACTTAATACTGTTCCTTCAAGGGTCTCTCCATCGAACTGGATTTCCATCAAGTTGTGCTCAGATGAGATGATCATCTTTCCTGTCGCATTGAACTCCATCCCATAAACAGAAATGTTTTTTATGATTTGGTTCTCATCTTTAACGTAAACTGGAGTAATGTTGGGGAAGTCATCAATAATTATAAAGGAAGGATCAATATTCTCTTCCGGATCTGAATATCGACTTCGTAGACCTAACCACAATCTATCATTCTGGTCAAAGGCCATATCATTAACATTGTTAAAGTCATACGATTCATCTTCTAGGCGCAAGATGGATTGTTGTTGATATAATGAATCATAAAAAATGACTGCAAATCCATAAAAACCTGTTCTGGTCTCGAAATAATATTCATCCAGCTTCATGAACAGAGCAATATTCCCCAAACTATCCTCGGCAAGATATAAAGGCGTGTTCATAGTATTCATATCCCAGCTAACTGGGATTGACTTGAAGGTGCCTGTTGAATCAAACACTTGCAAACGGCGGTTCCAACCATCAGCTACCACCAAATCGCCACTCGAGGACTTAAGCAAACCGAAAGGTCGATAAAATTCACCCGGGTCTGCTCCATAACTTCCAATTTCACTGGAGATTACGCCTGTCTGGTCGATAATCGAAACCCGGTCAAAATCACTGTTGGAAATAAAGACTTTATTCTCTCCTGAAACTACTACATCTACAGGACCGAGTAACTGGCGTCCATCCCCTCCCCAGCTGTTGTAATAGACATAATCAAGATCATCAGATTGGCGAGTGCTTGTGGATTGAATTGAACCAGTCGGTAGTAGCAGAGATATAAAAACCAACAACAAGATCACCAGTGTTCGGAAAGAAAAGTAAGTCTTCATAGGCTTCACTCCAATTTAGAAAACTGAATTCTTTAGATGAGAGTTCTTTAGTAAGTATGTATACTTAATGCACATCATAATATCATATGGCAACGAAAACGTGAAGCGAGGTTTTCTACTGAACTCCGATTTGAGAGTTCATAGAAAAGGATATTACGAGGTCAGGAAATCACCCCAATAATGATATAAAATTATGAAAGAGTTGCTGACTAGCATCCGTAACCATATTAGCACAATTGTTCTTCATTCTTGTTATGCCACCGCGCAAAAAACCTGAACCAATCCACGATCCTGATCCAGACGCGCCGATTGAACCGCTTCCCCCACCGCGTGGAATACGAAAGCGAACCCATTTGCGCTGGATTGACGACCTGCGATTTGAAGAAATTTCCGATTATCCAGAACCGGAATATGTTGACACCGATGATGATTGTCATAGATTCCAAATGTCAACCCGCGATGCGTGCATGTGCGCAAGCTTCAAATCCTGTTCGGAGATCACCAAATATAGCTTGACCATATCCAGGCTGGAATGACCCATCATTTGCTGCAAGGCGTAGATATTCGGATATTTATGTAAGTAATTCACCGCGAATGTATGCCGAAAATTGTGTGGTGAATAATTTGGTACGCCGGCACGTTGGCAGATGCGTTTTAACGCCTTTGCCACGTTGTAACGGTCTAGTTGCCGGTTTTGTTCAGTTGCGAAAAGATATTTGGAATTGTGTGAACTGGTATATTTCAAAATGGCAATACTGGTTGTTGGTGAAAAGAATACCACCCGCTTCTTGTTGCCTTTGCCAATTACCTTTGCACTGCAAGAATTTTGATCGACTTTGTCTTTTTCAATCGCGATCAATTCCCCAACACTGACGCCGGTATCCAGCAAAAACAAAATCATGGCATGGTTGTGCAAGCCGTAAATTTTCAGGTCTTTCGTGACCATCTTTGACTTGTCCAGGAATGGTGCACTTCGACCGGCCATTGCCAGGTTTTTTTGATGTGTTCCAATGGGCTCGGTTCAATCAGACGTTATTCAGACCGTGGACGTTCCACCCCAATCATTGGATTTTCGCTCATCAGGTGTTCATTGATCGACCATTTGAAAAATACGGATAACCCGCAATGGTAATTCGGTAAGGTTTTATTGCTGACCGTTTGAGCTGCAAGGAATGACCGGATATCATTTCGCGCTACCAGGTCCACCGTTTTATCATCGGTGAAGGCTGCGAATTTGCGCAATGGGTTGCTGTAATCGTTGATCGTGTTGGGGGATAATCGCCGTGCCTGGCACGAAATGTTAAAAGATTCTATTGCATTTGATAAGAAAAACCATGTGGTCTTTTGTGGGCGCTAGAGGACTCGAACCTCCGAACCTCACGGATGTGAACCGTGCGCTCTAACCAACTGAGCTAAGCGCCCGAAGTGCCGTGATTATAGCAAACCAAATCGAATTTGTCCACAACCACTTTTCTCAACCGCCCAATGCTTCAAAGAGAGTTGAGAATTACATCCACATCAACTTCTCCGCCCAAGACCTCCGAGAAGTCCCGCTTACCTTCGACAGCCGCTTTCACCTTGTTCGCCATGCTGGCATCGCCAAGTAAGATCGAGCCGATCATCTTACCTTCGCGGAACAGGAAGCTTTTATATCCGCCATCCTTGCTTTCCGCCACCAGCCGGTCTCCCTCCGCACCCGGCGAGAACTGACCGATACTGAACACATCCACGCCCAGCACCTTCAGCCTGGTGGAAGGCGGGTCGCCCAGGAAACTGGCTTCTTTGCCAACTGCATTCTGCCCTGCAATGGCACCCTGTTTCTTTGCTGGTATCCATAGGCCATAGCTTCTGCCCTGGAACTCGGTCAGATCTCCTGCAGCGAGGATATCCGGATTGGAGGTTAGCATGTGCTCATTCACCAACACACCCCGATTGACCGCCAGCCCTGCTGATTTCGCCAGTTCAAGGTTAGCCGAAACTCCCGTGCTGACCAGCACCA
>DDWY01000024.1 GCA_002347705.1 Anaerolineaceae bacterium UBA2274
GAGAGGGTCACAAACACCTAACCCCCTTCTGCTTCGCGAGGACGAGAATTAGTCCTATTACCTCCAGTTTTTATTGCATTCCATCATTTTAGATTGCTTCACAAAAGAAGTTCGCAATGACAGTTCCTGATCGTGCCGGTCTCGCCTGCCCTGGTTATTAATCCAGGGCAACCATGCACGGGAATTGACCGAAGGTCTCCATACGACCTTTCCCGTCATAGTGAGATACGAAGCAATTTAAACTGAAAGCCTCCGGATTTTCTCATTTTAGTGCCCTGAAAATAGCTCCCCAAAGAGAGAATATTCAAAAAATATCGAAAAATGAGAAACTCAGGTACGAGGTATCCAAGACGCTATCATATCGCTTCTGAGCGATTCTTAGCGGATGCGCAGGAATCTGCGCCGTCCAACCTGTAGCACACTATCCGGTTCAGGCTTGCTGTTGGGATCACTCATGGTAACACCATCCACTTTCACACCCATCTGATCAATCAGACGGCGTGCTTCGCTGCGGGTTTTAGCCATTTTCTGCCCCACCATGATATCAATCAGGGTTTCTTCCTCACCAGGATGATACTCGGGCATTTCCTCCGGAGTGTCACCTTTTTGGAAGGTGTGCACAAATTGATTTTGAGCATCACCAGCGGCTTGTTCACCATAGAAAACCGTGGTGATGCCGTATGCCAGCTGCATTTTCGCATCGCGGGGGTGAACGCTGTTGGTTGCCAAACCAGCCTTGAAGCGAGAGAGCTGTTCGGGGGACCACTCGGTGGCCAGCTCAGCATAAACAGGCATAGCCTTATCCGGGATGCTCATGACTTTGCCATACATATCAGCCGCATTGGAATTGAGCGGGATATGGTTGCCCAAAGATTTACTCATGCGCACTTCACCATCCGTGCCGGGGAGGATGCCCAAGATAACACCAATATTTGGTTTCTTTCCGAGCGAAGTCATGATCTTGCGGGAAGCGGTGATGATATTGAAAAGCTGATCTGAGCCACCCACCTGGACGTCAGCATCAAGATGATAGGCATCATAGCCCTGCATAACAGCGTAGAAGAACTCGTGCAGGTAGATCGGTTCGTTTTTGTTCCAACGTTTATGGAAGTTGTCGCGGGTCAGGAATTGCTGAACCGTAAAATTGGATGCCAGCCCAATCAGATCTGTCATCGAGAGCTTTCGGAGCCATTGATCGTTGTAAAGCACCTGCGTGCGTTCCGGATCCAGAATGCGGAAAGCCTGCTCGGCGTATGTGCGGGCATTTTCCATGACCTTCTCCTCGCTCAAATGCGGGCGAAGTTTGTCTTTATCTGACGGATCGCCTACCATGGAAGTGTAGGTACCGATCACAAAGAGGACTTCATGCCCAAGCTCCTGAAATTGGCGGAGTTTACGCATGGTCACGGTGTGCCCGAGATGAAGATCAGTTGAAGTAGGGTCATAGCCGCAGTAAACGCGCAGCGGTTTGCCTGTCTTTTCGGATTCCAGCAGGCGTTGGCGCAGCTCTTCGGCCATGCTGTCGGCAATGCTCTCGTCGCCAAAATCGGCGCCCTGCATCAAATATTCAACTTGTTCATGGATGTTCATGTTCTTCTCCTGCACGGTCATATTTCGGCGCATGACCGCTATAGCTTGGTTATTGAATGTAGAATTCTACCACTGGATTTTTCAAGCACCGCCCCACAATTCCTCCGTATCAAAAATAATGCAAAAGGTCTGTGGTCGCAAATTGGATCAACGTAGGAAATTTAGTTTCGAATCTACCGTTTGCGTGTCGGTGGGTAGGCTTTCACCAGGTAAGCCTGTGTAAATGCTCCGTGACGCCAACCCACCCTACGAATCCAATTACCCATCATGCATTTCACGATGACCCAGTATGCACTTGATACGCCAAAAAATGCTCGTATCATCGTTAAATAAAGTTGTAGTTGTAGGTTTTTGAAAAAGGGGCGAAGCATCCAAAAAAAACGGTTTACGCGAGCCAAATTGTTTTTTTAGGAAGCTTCGCCCCTACCAGCGATTGTTTAGATATTGGCTAATCGTTTGGATACGACGTAATATCATCCTCAAGATTAAGGTCAGGGTCGGGTAAAGTTTTTCACCTGTCGGAGTGAGACCGCGCCAGGCTGATAACAGTCAAACATCTCTTAGCGATCTCATTCCGACCCACATCTGTTCAGATAAACCTTTGGCGCTGGGTGGTAGGGCGGAATGCGCTTGATTTGCGCACTCCGCCAAAAATGCGTGTTAATCGTTGGGATACAATGAAATATCATCCTCGAGTTTAGGATCATCAGTTGATTCTTCTGACTCAATCTCGTCCAGGATTTCAGTGTCAGACTCAATATCTTTAACTTCTTCCAAATCGGCTTCCAAACTTTTCTCTACGTCTTCTGCGACTTCCTCGACCTCTTCCGCTACAATCTCCTCCTCAGATGATGCGAGCTTGCCAGCCTCAATTTCAGCAGCCAGGTCCTGGGCCAGAATTTCTTCCTTTGCCGCAAGTTTTTCAGCCCAGACAGTGTGGCGCAAAACCAGGAGCAGGATGGCAATAATCAACAAAACCAGCATGGATGTCTGATTGATGTTGATACCGTTGACTGGTGAAGGGTCCAGGCGCATGAACTCCAGAAAGAAACGAATGGTTGGGTAGAGTACAAAATAAAGCAGGAATAAATCGCCGGCAAAGAGTTTCTTGCGCCACTTTCGATTGATCAACACAAGCAGCCCGGCAGCAAGGAAATTCAGCAGGCTCTCATAAAGAAAGAGCGGGTGATACCTCGCTACTTGTTCGAAGCCCGGAAGGCGATAGGGAGGGTCAATAGTGATTGCCCAGGGGAGGTTTGAGGGTCCACCGTAAACTTCCTGGTTGACGAAGTTTCCCCACCTGCCAATTGCCTGTCCGATGAGGAGACCGGGGGCAATGTAGTCTGTCCACTCGAGGAAGTTCAGTTTTCGGGCTTTGCAGTAAATGATGAGGGTCACTGCCCCGCCAATCACGCCGCCAAGGATGCCGAGCCCGCCTTTCCAGATCTTGAGAATCTCGATCGGGTTGCGAAGATAATTCTCGGTGGTGATACCCATAGCCTGGTTGGAGGCGGAGGGGGTGAACACGTGCCAGAGGCGCGCACCAATGATGCCGCCAATCAGCAGCCAGGGAAGCATGTCCAGGATGACTTCAGGATCGCGACCTGCCCGTTTTGCAAGCCTTGCAGCCAACCACGAACCAAGAATGGCACCTATGATGATAATGATCGCATAAAAACGAATCGTTAAAGGACCGATATTGAAACCTTGAGGCATAGAATTTCCTTTCTGCAACCGCCGGGAATTAAGTTTGTTTTGACTGCTTCCAGACGAGGAAAATGCGCTGAAGTGCGGTTACATTTGCCAGAACAGCAATTATACCAACAGAAATGAAGAGTTGATTAAACACCAAGCCAAGTATTAGGACAACAGCACGTTCGATACGGCTGAAAATGCCCGCTTTTCCAGAGAAACCGAGCCCTTCTGCCCGGGCACGCGTGTACGAAACGAGTACCGAACCGCAAAGCGCGGCATAAGTCAGCATGACGCCCAGTGTATAAGCTTGGGTCTGAAAATAGTAGAGAACGCCAGCCAGAAGTATCATCTCATCATAACGGTCGACGACCGAATCGAGGAAAGCCCCAAACTTGCTGACAACACCCGTTTTGCGTGCCAGCGCTCCATCCACGGCATCCAGGGGGGCCATGAATGCCGCCACCAACCCACCTGCAAGCAACTGCCCACAGGCAATCAAGTACGCAGCCACGATGTTGCCAACAAGACCAAAGAGTGTAATCAAATTTGCGGTGATGCCCAGTTTTAAAAGGAACCCAGCAAATGAGTCCAGCGGTGATTGGAAGGTTTTCCGCAGAAAAGCTTCAAAATCTGGTTTGGTTTTGTTCATCTATTATTCCTCTTCGGGTTCTGGCGGGTCGAGCAGAATTTCACGATCTTTTCCACCGCTTTGGGCAGGTCCGAGTACTCCGCGTGCTTCAAGCTGGTCAATCAGCCAGGCTGCACGAGGGTATCCAAGGCGCATATGACGCTGCAGGTAAGACGCGCTTGCCCGCCGGCTGCGGCGCACGAGATCGATTGCCTGGTTGATCAGCATTTCGTCGCTGTCCTCAGGCTGATTTTCTTGAATGACCTCTTCCCAGGGCGCTTCCTCTTCCACTGAGGCTTCAGAGGGTGTCTCAACAACTTGAGGGGTGGGTTTGGCAGGTTCCGGCACTGGCAGATCGAGTTGTTGTTTGTGATTGGGGTCTGCGTTCTCATTCCACCATTTAATGACAGAACGGATCTCCGCGTCGGTGATCATGACGCCCTGAGATCTCTGCATGCCAGTCTCCGGATGGACAAAAAGCATGTCACCCTTGCCAAGCAGCGTTTCGGCACCTGGTTGATCGAGAACGACCCTGGAGTCCACCTGCGAAGCAACCGTAAAGGCAATCCGGGTGGGGAAGTTCGCCTTGATAACGCCCGTGACCACATCCACACTTGGGCGTTGGGTGGCAACTACCAGGTGAATGCCGATAGCACGGGCTTTCTGAGCCAGGCGCACAATTTGATCCTGAGTCTGGTCGGCTGAGTTGAGCATCAGGTCGGCCAACTCGTCGATCAGGATTACGATGCGCGGCAGTTTTGGCTTGCCCGCCTTCACCATTTTGGCATTGTAGGAGTCAAGGTTTCTGGCACGGATAGACTCCAGAAGACGATAGCGGTTTTCCATCTCCGTTGTAGCCCAGCGTAAAACACCCATGATGCGTTCTACTTCAGTTTCGACATCGCCATAGAGATGCGGCAAACCGCTGAAGCGCCTCAACTCCACCCGTTTCGGATCGATCATGACCAGTTTCAGATCTTCGGGATGATTGTTGAGCACCAGCGACATGGTAATCGCGGCGATACAGATGGACTTACCCGAGTTGGTCGTGCCGGCGATGAGCAGATGGGGCATGGTGGAGAGATCCGAGACGATTGGCTCTCCCGAAACTCCCCTGCCGAGAGGGATCGCAAGCGGCGAGTTGACGCGGGCAAACTCTTCCGATTCGAGCAAGGGACGCAGGCGCACGAGCATGTGTTCCATGTTGGGCACTTCCACCCCCACATAGGATTTGCCGGGCACAGGCGCCACGATGCGCAGGCGTTCAGCTTTCAATGCCAAAGCCAGGTCTTTGGAGAGACCCGATATTTTGGAAATGCGAACTTTTTGTTTGTCGTCCTGACCAACCCTCTCGATGTAGCCGGGTTCGACGGCGTATTGGGTAACGGTTGGTCCCACCCGGTAGCCGACCACTTTGGCAGGCACGCCAAACTCGGTCAGAGTCTTCTCGAGCAAGCCGGCATTCATGTTGATGGTAGCCTGGTTGGTGGCGACTGTTTTTTCGTTTTCGAGCAGGGTCAAGGGAGGCAAACCCTCCGGACGACGATATTTGATGGGCTTTTGAAGCTCGTCTTCTTCCATTTCCGCATAGTTTTTACGGTATTGGAGCGGGAGTTGTGCCTGACCCAGCGGTTTGCGAACGGGCTTGCGTTCGGCAGAAGCAGGTTGGGCTTTGGCAGTGGAAATCGAAGGTTGTATTTCATCGATTTTTGGAAGCTGCTGGGAAGTCTGAACAGTCTCCCCGAGTTTCATCCTCGCCCAGCGATCGAGCCGACCTACCAGGTTGAACCCAAAAAGAAGGGCAATTAACCCAAGAACAAGCAAAAGGATCCCGGCAGGGAGGCGGGTCATGAGGCTGGTGAAGGGAAATGCAACCCCGTAGCCGCTGATCCCACCGGCACTTGTGCCCGCGTTTACGGAGGTGACGCTGTCATTGAAAAACGCCGATAGGGCTCCCAAAAGCAGGAAAAAGGCAACTTCAACAACGATCACACGCAAAATATTCACCTGCCTGGCTTGATTTTTGCGCCAGAGCAAAAGCAGCCATCCCGCGGCAAAGACAGCCGCCGCAACCAGAAAACGCCCATAACCAAACCAGCGCCGCAACATGGCTGCCCCAGCGTCTACAGCACGCCCATGCGTGATGCCCAGTACAGCCAGGATCAGAAGCGCCCCTAACACCAGCAGAGCTAATCCAGCAAAGTCCCATCCTAATCTGATAAGTCTGGCTTTATTGGCTTGCGCCTGGGCTTCAGCCTTGAGGGCTGCCGCTTCAGCTGCTTTTTTCAATTTGGCTGAGTCGCTCGCGCGGCTCTTGTTTGCGGTCTGGCTCACAGGTTTTCTCCGTTCATGCAGCATGCGATGCAGAAGTGATATTCAGCAGAAAACATTGCACCAATCGTGCCAGTTAGGGGAAAATGGGGAATACGGGTGCTCCTGCACATCTCCTTTATTGCGAGCTCCGATGGCAGATTCTTTGTGATTGTGACCCCCCGTTGAAAATCAACCCCACGCCTTGGCTTTTATAGAAAGGGGGTGTGGCAATCTCGTTTCTGTTGTTGGGTCACCATAAAAAGGAGAGATCGCCACGCAACTGAAGCTCGCGATGACAGGAATTATTCGACTCAATAAATATTCTCAATCTTGCCCGTCAGGCTTTTGGGGTAGTTTCAGAGGGTTTTGTTTCGCTTGCCTGTCCGGAGGGAAGGTCTGTTTCATCCACTTCCATGTCCGCGATGACCTGGGCAACACTCTCAAGCGCTACTTTTTGCTTGCGGTAAAGATCTGCCTCAGAGACTGCCAGTTTGCGAGCGACCTCACGCACTTTTTTGCCCTGCAGGAATTTCAGTTCGAGGATGTTGTATAGCAGCCAGTCGCTGGTGAACTTGCGTTCACCTTCAGGGCGAATTTTCTCAATTGCTTCTTTGATGATGCTGCGCAGCGCATTGACGCGGCTGCCTTCGTTTGCCTCACTGGCACTCTCAACCACCTTGAAGTTCATCAGGGGGTTGTTGGTCAGCTTTGGTCCACCCCAGTAGTGTGTGAGGGCGTCTTTGACCCAATCAGTCATTTCGTTCGGCACGCTGCGGCTTTCTGCGTTGTAGATTCGCTGCTGATTATAGCTGGCGCTGGCGCGCAAATCCTGGATGTAGTCCACCTCAAGCTGCAGGCTTGTGATCGACCGCAGCACCTGCTGTTGGTAAGCCCGATCTTTCAGCGCGATGGTGGCGCGATCAGTCAAGAGGCGTACCGCCAGCAGGTCTTCTTCCTCTACCTTCTCAGGATCATATTTGAGAAATCCGCAAACGCCCAGCAATTTTTTATTGCCGTTGCCGTTGGCATGTTCCAGCCGGACCACGTTTAGTTCTCCCAACGTTTGGAAGTCTGATTCTTCGCTTGCCTGATCGTCAATCTCCTCCAGCATACTGTCATCCAGGCTGAGAGATGTGAGAGTCTTTTTGTCACCGGTCTGGATAACGCGGTCAATCTTCCCGCCTTCCAAAACAGCAATAAAACCAGCCTTCACCTGCAACCGGTCGCAAATGGAGGCGCTGATGGTTTCAAGGAACTGATCCAGATCTTTCCCCGTCAGCATGCGATCCTGCAGGGACTGGATGACTTCCAGGTCAGCCCGATCTTCACCCCAGAAAAAGACCTTTTCAAGATAAGGCGAAGCGAGTGTGATGGCGTACTCAAGCAAGAGGATCACCGCCACCATCACCACCGGCACAAGGAAGAAGTTCGGAACGCCCTGGGATTCACCAAAACGCCGCACGATGGTGGTCATTGCCAGCACGATCGCCGCCACCAGCGGACCGCGCAGCATCCAGCGCAAAAGCCGGCTCTTGATGGCACGGTCAGTCCAATTGAGCCCAAAGAATGAGACCACATAAGCCATCACGATCAGGAAAAAGCCGGTGATGACCGAGGCTATGATGGAAAGGATCCAATAAAAGTCAAAATGGTTCGCCAGGGTCAGATTTCCGTGGAAAAGGAAAAGAATGCTGGTGAGGGCTGGGGCTGCCCCGCCTGCCATCAGGTAGAGCAATCGGCGCCGGCTGGTGCGGGTGGCACTGCGCAGCACAACCCTGAGCATGTTGTAACTGACCATTAACATCACGAGGATGTAAAAGACGCCAAAGGCAAAGGTGACCAGGTTGCGTTCAAGGTAAGGTCCAGGAGCATGTTGGGGGGCAAGCTCACCCACCGTAATGCCAAAAAATATCAAGATTGCCATCACGAGCGAGAGAACATAGATAACCAGAACCACCGTTCTGCGTCTGCCGCGGCTGGGGCGACCCGTAAGGGTGAGCAATGCATCTGAAAAATGCAGGTAGACAGCCGGCAGCATCACCAACCCGACCCACTTCATCTGCAGCAAAAATTCCACATAAGCCGGCGTGTTCGAAACGCTCGCTAGGGCTTCGCCGGCATAGATCAGCGTGACGCAGAGCAGGAGCAGGATGTAGGTCTGCACCAGCCGGTCGCGGATGTTGAAACTGGTGGCATACATCACCAAAGCCACGGCCGTGATCGCCACGCCCGCAACCAGGATCTGGTAGACCGTTTCAAAAATGCTGGTCAAGTCAAGTGCGAAAGGAAGGATCACAAGCGGTTAGCTCCCAAGCCTCTTTTCAAAGAACAAAGCAGGATCAGAATTGGGGAAGTACTGGTCCAGGAAGCCGCATTGTTCATAGCCACATTTGTGTGCCAGGCTGATTGCCGGAAAATTGCGCATGGGGATCTCTATCAGCACCCGGTCCAGGCGTTTTTTGGCTGCCCAGTCTTCGCAGGCAGCCAGCATCGTGGTGGCGATCCCATTCAGGCGCACTTCCGGCGTGACCACCAGGTCGCAGATGCGCGCGGTCTTGGGCAGGGTTTTGGCTTCGAGCGTGACGTATGCCACCAGCAGATCATCCAGCATACCGGCGTAGATCAGGTCTGCGTCCGCCCAGGAACGCAGCAGGGCGTTTTCATCGCGCGGGTATTTGATGGTCACTTCCCGCGGCAGTTTCACCCGCTGGAAGGTCAAGCCCCATCCCTGGGGATCCTGGCTGGTCTGCAAGCGGTAAGAATAGACCGAGTTGACGCGATGGTCCATCGCCATCATTTTCTCCATATGCGTGCGGGTTGCCATCAGGATTTTCAGTTTTGCCATCGTTTCCTCTTATTCATCTGCGGTTACATTTACAACGATAACACAGGTTGAGGTTTCGCTGCCTTCATTATCCAGCGCCACCAGGCGCAGCATGTAAGGTCCGGGCGCCAGGTCGCTGGTGTACCAACTGCCGAGGCTCTCATCAACGCGCACACCACTGCCGGCGGCTATCGTCTGCCAATCGGGCTCGCCCATCGTGGAAAAGTCATAGCGGTATGAGCCCAGGGAAGGCGTGTTGACCGACCCAGTGATCTCAACCACACCGCTCACTCCGCCGTCATGCAGTGGGCTTTTAATCTCGAGGACGTCATTGACGCACTGGGAATCAATCCCCTCAATTTGCGCCTGCGGGTAGAGTGTGGGCGTGGGTGTGGCGTCTGTGGGGACTGGTCCGGGCAGGGTGGTGGTGGGGGTGGTGAGCATTTCAATCGTGGGGGTGGCAAAGGTTGGTGCCTGCGAGAGCTCGCCTGCCAGGAAGGTCGCGACCACAAATTCGAGGACGGTCATCAGCCCAACCAGGATCAAGATCGAGGCAGCCGCAGTCACTTTGCGCTGGGCAGCTTCGCGTTCCAGCCCGAAGATGGCGGTCCGCTTTTCCTCGAGCGAGATGACGATGCGCCGCAGATACACCACGGCTACGATCCCGAGTATCAGGTAAATCGGGACCTCAAAATCCGCCAGGAATTTGATGACATATTCCATATTGCTTAGTTAATAGTTCTTAAAGACGCCGCAAAACACCCCGGAGCAGGCTCATCAGGTTCGGGGCGATCTTGTCGCCGACCTCAAGCACCTCTTCGTGGGTGGCTTTGTTGGTGCCGTCTGGGTCAATCTTGTTGGTGATGGTGGCAACGCCGAGGATGTCCATCCCGCCGTGCTTGGCAACAATCGCTTCGGGGACGGTGGACATGCCGACCGCGTCGACGCCGACCATCTTGAGGAAGCGGCAGTCGGCGGGGGTCTCAAAGGATGGCCCGGAAAGGCAGACATACACGCCCTTTTTGAGCTTGAGTCCGAGCAATGCGCCGGTTTCTTCAGCGAGCTGGATCAGTTCGGGGTTATAGATGGCGCTCATGTCGGGGAAACGCGGACCAAATTCGTCCAGATTGGGTCCCCGCAGCGGATTCTCACCAGCCATTGGCAGAAGCGCGAGATGGTCCTTGATGAGCATCAGGTCGCCGGGTTGAAAATCGTCGTTCAGCCCGCCGGAAGCGTTGGTGAGGATCAGGGTTTTGATGCCCAGGCGCTGCATCACGCGGATGGGTAAGCCGATCTGCGAGATGGAATGCCCTTCGTAGTAGTGCGTGCGCCCCTGCAGCACGAGCACCTCATTGCCCTCGAGCTGCCCGATGATCAACCGACCTTTGTGCCCGGGGACGGTGGAAACCGGCCAGTGGGGGATCTCGCGGGTGGGGATGATGGTGGGGTTTTCAACCGAATCAGCCAGCTCACCCAGACCGGAGCCAAGGATGAGGGCGATTTGAGGCTGGGCGTGGATGCGCGCCCTGACGGCGTCTGTTGCCGCGTCGATTTGTGCGATGGTGATGAATTCAGCCATTTTTACCTCAGTTAAATGTAGTTGAGTCATTATATCATCCGCCATCGGGGCTGTGAGATCGCAAGGATATAAAGTCGGTGCGTTGTTGGGGCATGGCATGGTATGGGCTTAGCATTTGGGAAAATTGGTTGTAGGGGTTTGGCATGCCAAACCCGTGTCCCGTCCGGGTTTAAGTCTTCTGTTCTCGCCGGTCTCCAGATACCCTCCACTTCGTTGCGGGCACGGGCCGCGCGAGGCTTTTAACTGCCAGGTCTCCCGTTATTATCGCGGATGGGCTCTAAGCCCATGCCTACGGTGGAGATGTCGGCCATTGCGAGGAGCGTAGCGACGTGCCCATCTGCCTTTGAAATATTAAGCGGAATGGTGCTCTTGCCTGCCCATTTTAGAAGAGCTCTGACCGTTCACAAAAATGCTAAATATCTCATGGACTGGTCTCGAGCGCGAAGCCGTTGGCTGCAGAAAGCTGCATGACCTCCCAAAAGCCTGCCACACACCCATCAAAATCCACAGGTCCGGGGAAGAGCGCTACGGCGTATTGGTATGTTTCGTTTTGTTTATCCCAGTAGACGTGGAACATGTCGGGAATGCCGGTGGCATTAGGGATTTCGATATCGATCAAATATTCAATGCCATCCATAATTTTCGTATCTGTAGCATAGGTATATGGGGGCGGACCTTCCGGACCACCATCACGATAACCATTCGCTGAAATATGGCAATCGGGAAGGGTTTTTGAAACAAGTGAAAAATATTCCGCGGTATCCCAATCTGCGGGGTCATAGGTGAGGTAGAACTCAGGATTTCCCCAATTCCAGATTTTAATCTGCTCATAATCAATAGGTTCAACCACGGTGGGGCTTGGTTCAGGCTCGCTGGTTTCAGTTGGAGGGGTTGTCCTCTCCGTAGGAGGGACTGTGTTTCCTGGGGCGGGTGATGTGTTTCCTGGAATAGTCACACTGCATGCGGTGATTACCAGGATAGCCAAAACTGCAAGGCTCACATTCAGGCAACGGTGGAAATATGGTATGGCACGTTTTGCACGATTCATTTTTTGGGCCTCCTCTATCGATGTCAAAAGATTCAACAAAATTGTACTATGCAATCAGAACCCAAAAGTTGTTGTGGTTCAACCATATTGGATCGAACAATGCCCTGCTTGGCGGGAAGGGATGCCTATCTGTACAATCGGGGATCATGATAATTGAAGCGGAGCGGGCAGTATTAGCATTGTACGGTGAGGGCTTGCCATCACTACGAGAGTAGCCGCAGATTTTGGGGGGAATGGCATTGTATGGCACCACTCCGCGAATAAAAGATTCAAGGATTCCGTCAGAGTGAGCCCGGGAGAGGTAAATATTGGTTAGAGAATACGAGGCGGTCTCATCAGCCGTATGGGAACTTCGTCCGACCTGCAAAAAAGGCGGATTGAACCTCACATGTCAGAAGGTGGAACCTGAATTCAACCCAACCTAAATGGAAGCAATTACTTCAACATGAACGGCAGGTACAGGAAGAACCCCTGCGAACCATACTCATAGGCTCCCATATCACAACGAGGTCCATTGAGCCCATCCCCATCAATCGGGCGGGGGAAGCCGCGCTGATCCGTGGCGGGACAGTTTAATGGATCGCCAGCGTCGATAGCAGGGCTGCCAGCTCCTAATGCGTGGGTTAGGGTGAAGCCGCCGTTATCTGCCAGGGGACCCAAGAGCGGATCCTTGTCGATGTTCCCTATGCCTGCCCATCCACCCTGAACATCACTATAAGAAACAGTGATCGTGCTGCTTACGTTGTATTCGAATTGATCAGGTCAGTTTTCCCAAAAGATGCTGCTGCTCATATTGAGGTGGCTGCCGTTACTATATACTGCCCCGCCTTTAGCTGAAGCGTAATTTTCAGTAAATGTTGCGTTGGTCACGGTGGGATTGCTGTTGCCGCGGTTCGAAATCCCAGCCCCAAAAGATGCCGTGTTTCCATAAAAGGTGACATTGGTGAATGTCGGACTGCTTTCCTCGTCGTTTCCAACTCCGCCACCATAGGTCGATCCCGTGTTGCCAGTAAATATCACATTCATCAGGGCAGGGCTGCACGAACCGGTTAAAATTGAATTATACAATGTCTTTTCCGCAATGTGAGTGTTCTCACTTGACTACTTAACGCGGAATGGCCAATTCTTAATAATAATTGTATCGTTCTGTGAGGATTGTTCCTAGGGTATGAGGATTCTACAACCCGAACCCAAACTGAACAAGGGTATGCACTGCAAGTTTGGTTGTCATAAACGTTAAGACGCACCAATTAGAACCGGGGGGGTGGCTTGTTGCTGACCTGATAGAAGCCCTCCATTGGTAAGATCCTTGATCTTCGGATAGTCTCGAGGCGATAAGGCAGGGAAACCAGGAACTAAAAATTTTTGCGAGAATTTTTTCTTGTCATTCTGAGCTTCTTTTGCGAAGAATCTAATCAGTAAAGATCAGATCCTTCACTGCTTTCAGGATGACAAGCCCCACCCGCCCTGTCATTCTGAACTTTTCTGTGAAGGATTCTTGCTTTGACCAATAAGATTCTTTGCCGTGTTCAGAAAAAAAGATTATTAAAAAACGCGAAGCTGGGATTTGCGAAGTCTGTGTGGCAGAGCGGAAGGGAGACCCAGAACCAAGATGCGGTTTAAACAAAAAATGGCGAGGCTGGGATTTGAACCCAGAACCAATGGCTTATGAGTCCACTGCTCCACCGTTGAGCTACCTCGCCACGATGCCCAAAGATATTACCCGAAATAGGTCTAAAAGTCAACCAAATTGCCAATTTTTTTTATTAGTAATCGAAAATATGGACGAGGAAATTACCTGGGGAATAGCTTGGAGGAACGCGAGTTCACAATCTCGTTCCAGCCTCCGTGCTGGCTGCGTCAAGTCGATCGTGCCGGCGATGATTACCAAGCAAGTGAGTTCCCAGCAGTTGTCCATGTAAAGAGTGGAATGGTGCATACCCTGTCCTGTGCCCGCGTAGCAGGGTATCGCGGGCACTGGCGACCATTCCCTACCACCCTCGTGATAAGTTAGAAAATATGGAAGCCAAAACTCTGAGAAAGTGCAAAATTGACACAGTAAAAATCGTTGCACTTTTGCCACCTTTCCATACGAAAAAGTATGGGGTGTCATACAGCGCATTCCTCCCTACGAATATCCGTTTTGCCGATAAACGAAATGACGTAGGTCGGAATAAGGCCGCCAGCAGGTGAGTGAATGCAAGGTGTGTGGCGCGGGCTCACTCCGACAAATGGACAGTTTCCACAAATACCCGCTCTATTGGCGGAGTGCGCAAATGAGGCGCATTCCGCCCTACGGGGATGATTATGGTAGGTTTCTGAGAAAGTGCAATATTGACACAGCAAAAATCGTTGCCCCCCGCAAAAGGAGCACGGGGCAGGCTTTTGCACTTTCTCGGCCTTTCCGAACGGAAAAGATTGGTGGAATGGTGGAATGGTGCAAGACCATTCCCTACGGTCCAGATAGCGTATAATTTTGTCAGTCACCGGCGAAAGGGAGTAAAATGCCCGAGTTTTCAGATGTCCAGAAAGTTTTTAACGCCCCGACCAAGTCGCTGCTGCAGCGTGCCTGGCAGGTGGTGCCTGAGCAGCAAAGAGCCGAAATCGATAGTCTGCTGCAGGGCATCCCGCTCAACAAAAATCCGCTCAACAGCCTGATCGACCTGGCGCTGATGCACTCCAAAGCGGTGCTGGGGGATCATAAGAAAGTCGCGATCATTGGTCCGGCCAACGTCGGGAAGTCCACCCTTTTCAATCAATTCGTGCGCGCCAAGACCGACCAGGCCGAGGTCAGCCCCATCCCTGGCATGACGCGCGTGAACAAAGAAGCGGACGCCGGCATTTTCACCATGATCGATACCCCCGGCGCGGATGCAGTGGGCGCGGTGGGCGAAACCGAGCGCGAGCACGCGCTGGCCGCCGCCAGGCATGCTGATTTCCTGATCCTCGTGTTTGACGCGATGCAGGGGGTCAAGCAAACCGAGCTCGGGCTTTATAACGAACTTTTGGGGCTGAAAAAGCCGTTTATCATCGTGCTGAACAAGATCGATCTGGCTGAAAAGTTCAAAGAAGATGTTCTTGAGAAGACCGCCGCCAACCTGAACGTTTCCCTGGAGCAGGTGATCCCGGTTTCCGCGCTGAAGGGCGAAGGCATTGGGCAGGTGACGCTGGCGATCATTGCCGCCGACCCAGCCATGACGCTGGCGCTTGCGAAAGCGATGCCCGAATACCGCCGCAAGATTGCCTGGCGCAGCATCACCACTGCCTCGTCGCTCTCGGCAGCGATCGCGCTGTCGCCCCTGCCAGTGATCGACTTTATTCCGCTGATCGCCACCCAAACCGGGATGGTGGTCACGATCGCCCGAATTTACCAGTACAAGATCACCGCTAAACGCGCGCGCGAGCTGATTGGGACCTTCGGGCTCGGGATGCTTGGCAGGTATTTGTTTCAGCAGCTCTCGAAGTTTGCGGCTGTGCCCGGCTGGATCCTTTCTTCGGCTATTGCGTCCTCGATGACGGTAGTGATGGGCTACGCCGCGATCGAATGGTTTGAGAAGGGCGAACGGATCAGCAACGAGAAGTTCCGCGAATTGAGCCGCGAGCTGTCGCAGTCAATGGTTGAACGGATGCGCAAGCTCTTTACACGCAAGCCTTCTAAAAAACAAATGAAACAGGTCGTGGTGGATCTGGTTGGCGAGGTAACGAAAACTGAATCTCTGGATAAGTTTTTTTGATCTGAACTGACCCACCCCCCTTCCCCCTCCCACCGCTTCGCTGGAGGGGGTTGATAGGTCGACAGCATCGACACATTCATGATTCTATAATCGGATGGTCAGACATTGTTGTAAAACCGGTTATCTGGCTGTAGGTTGAGTGTTTAGATTGCTTCGTTCCTCGCAATGACAGAAATTTCGCAATGACAGAAGTCTAAGAATTCAATAGAACCCACTCCCCTCCGCAAGCTCCGGGGACTTCGCCCCCTTAGCTCCCACTTCCCTTTCACTGCGCCACACGGATCTTCGACTTCCGCTGCGCTGGAGGGGGTGAAAGATTAGGAAAGCTCAATACAGCAATTTCAATATTTTCAAATTTGTGGATGTTCTTCGGTTTCGATTCAAACAGACCCACCCCCTTTGTCCCCCTCCCTCCGCTGCGCTGGAGGGGGTTAGTTATCAGGAATAGGTTGGCTTATCCCTGCTTCAAGTCCGAAATAATCCCGGGAAATTAAACATGATATCCCGCCAACTGTTAAAAACATAGTAAAATTATTGCCATCAGTTCCAACACATTCTTTAAAATTGAAGACCGAAAATTGCAGTATCTTATCTGTTAACAAGTAACTACTTCATTAAGTCACCACGAGCTTGATTTCCATGCTTGCTGAGTGAGACCACTAATAGTCAGTCAAACCTCAAT
>DDWY01000011.1 GCA_002347705.1 Anaerolineaceae bacterium UBA2274
TGTTCATGCCGTTTTTTGCTGCAGGTCAATCGGCTCTGCTGGGTTTCGCTGCCGGTAGTGTACCGTTGCTCATCGTTGGTCTGACCAGGCTCGGTTTAGCGCTGCTTGTGATGTTTTTGACCACCTGGGTGTTGGGGTTTGGGCCGCGTAAGGCGTTTGGGATATTCATTGCTGTTTTGATACTCACTGTGGCAACGGTTAGCCTGATTGAGATCATCCACCGCGAACAGTCCTCCACCCAAGCCCAGACTCCCGAACCTACTCTGGTAGTCGTTCAAACTGCCACACCAATCCCCCCTACGCCAACCACTCCCCCTCCAACTGCCACAGCCACGAGCATCCCCAGCCCAACCCCCGAACCCACTCCGAGTCCGGAACCAACAGCAACCGTCCTGGCTTACACTTCAGCCCGCGTGACTGCCCCGAACGGTTTGGTCATTCGTGAGGGTCCCTCCCCATCATTCTATGTACTTGCATATGTCAACTTCGATGATATCGTTTGGCTGACGGGTGTTCAGGAAACAAACCAGGGAATAACCTGGGATCAGATTGTGGCGCCAGATGGAGGAATCGGCTGGGTTTCCACTCGCTATCTTGAGGTGATCAATCCTTAGGCTGTGACATCCATCAGCAGGAGATTTGTGATTGGCACGCGGATAAGCGCGCCATCCTGGCGTTTCACCACCGCGATTTTAGCCGTCAGACCGCTTGCAAAACGCTCCGGATGTTCCGGCAGCTCCAAAACCTGCCCAGTGCTGCCCAAATAGGGCTCGCCAAGCAGCCGCACCAGGCTGCCCACCCCCAGCGAGACTTCCTCATCAAAGAGCGCGGAGTTTTTCCCTGCCTCACCTGGCAGAACTAATTCAGCCGATTGACCAATGCCGTCGGAAAGTAAAAACACTTCCTGATCCTGCATCTTTTCAAGCAAACCGAGGCTAACAGGGTCAATTTCCTGATCCCCAAAGCCATTCAAGCTCATTACGGCGATAGTGGTATTAAGCGCCTCATGGACCAGTGCGGGCACCAGTGAAGGTAAGACGATCGCGGCCGGTTTTTTTGCCAGGAGTAGACGGAATCGCTCAAAGGTAATAATCGCTCCTGAAAAAACAATTTTGTCTTTCAGTTCCGGTAAACGACCTCTTTGTTGGGGGTCATTAAAGTCAAATTCCAAACGAGTAAAACTGCCGCTGGCATTCAGACCGTTGCTCCAAACGCCCTGGATCAGGCTGCCAGCCAGACCGATAACTGCCCCAAACCCCGGGATCAGCTCCACCACAGTACCTGCAATCGGGGCCGTCACCTGCAGCTTTCGCTCTCCCATCGCCAGGGTTACCCGCCCTTCCCGCAGCGAAACGATTCGCCCGTCCTGGGAAGCTCTGAAGATGCGGGTAATCAAACCGGGTTTTTGAGCAATCACATCGCCCTTACTTACCGGTTCGCCATTCATTCTTTTGAGATGCTGATCCAAGCGACTTGGATGGATTTTTAGGTGATTCACAATATCAAAAACCTGGAACTCCTCCGGAATGACTGCTTCAGCCAGCACATCACCCACCTTCACTTCCTGCCCGGTACGCACCAGAACGGTCCCCGGCTGTGAAAGGCGGACTTGTTTATAGACTGGCTGACCGGATCGGATAATTACTTTGCGCATGTTTATCCTCCCAGTTCCCAGAGCCAGTTGCGCAGGGCTTCTGCACGGGCAATTTCATCCACGGGCAATTTCAGCGGTCTGCCGCGCGCGTCAACCACTACCCCCACCTTTGAGTTCATTACGCCTACCCAGCCGCCAAGCCCGGGTATCCCCATGCCAACATCACTCTCATCCTCAGGGGCAAGGTAGAGTTCAGTTTTATCATTTAGCAGGGTTTCAATGCGCTTGAGATCACCCATTTGAATCTTGTGGAAGAGCCTCGGCGTCTGTTCGCCTTCATCAACCTCAATCTGGAGCACCTTCTGCCCTTCAGCCGCCAGTGTATCCACGGTGATGATTGTTGCCAGATTGGTAAACACCTCCGTGTCCATTACCTGCACAGGCAGGAGGGGATCGTAAGGCGCAAGGTTGCCCAGGGCAGTTAAAAGCTGCCGCTCATCCTGCAGGATAGTCGTAATCCCATGCGGCAGGATGCTGTCCAGCGCGATCATCAAGCACTGGTGCGGCAATGATCGGTGCATTTCAGATCCCGAAAGGATGATTGGTTCATAAGCGCGCATCAAACCCAGGCTGGGGTTATACCCGAAGTGGGGATCCAATTTCTGCAGCGCGTTCAAAGCTTCCCGGATGCGAACGCGCGCCCAGGCCTGTTCGATGCCCAGATCTTCAAGCGTGGCAGGCGTGTAATCCGGGAATAGCGTGCGGTTGTAAATATAAGTCGCGAAGCTGTTCACATCCGTCAGCTGGTTGGAGAGCCCTCTTGCTGTATCCAAAAGCGCGTCAGTCACTTGAAGCCGATGATTGATGCCGTTGAGTCTCTGATCCCGCGCCGCAATTACACTTACGGAGTCCGAGTCCACGCGCAGCATCAACACGCCTTTACCGTTTTCGCTGCTTTGTTCCAGAAAGCGCACCATCCTGCCAGCCGAAAAATCACTGGGGATCACGCTGGTGTGCAGATCATTGACAATATCTGCCAGGCCGGGAATCTGCTGAAACTGCAGACGTTCAAAAGCCGCCAGCATTGCCTTCCAGACCAGGGTTGAGTCTTCCTGCCCGGGATTCGTCTGAATATTGCTCGCAAGGTGCATGTCGAGCCCGGCTTCGATCTCGCTTTGAGCGTATTCTGCCAGATCCTGGTTGCCGCAATAGACGATTTGAGGTCGGACAGTCCGGGGGATGAGGTGATAGACCAGGCGCAGGTTTTCAATTGCCGCCTTGAGTGTTTTTTGAGCACCGCCGTTGGCACCCCCACCAATCACATACAGCTCAATGTCGCTGGTGAGCAGCCGCTCAAGCTGAGCTGAGGCGTTCAGGTTATCCTGGAGATTGACTTCCAGCACCACCTCGCAGTTAAATAAACTTACCAGCCGGCGCAAAGGCGCGATGGAGTAGGCTTCGGAAAGACCGATCAGAGCAGCTCGGACAGGCTTGCCAGCAGACAGGCTCATCCCAACAAAAGCAGGAGCGCCTTCCAAGCGCTGGATATCTGTGATTTGTCCGCGGTCGTCGAGCAGACTGACATCGTTGGATTGTTCGATTTGGCTCAGGAGGGTCTGAATACTCTTGCGGAACTGAGAGCCGTCGCCTTCTATCACGGTCGGAACGCTGGAATTCGCCTCAACCGCCCACATACCCTCTCGCCGTGCGAAGAGCCAGGCTTGTGTCTGATTTTTTCCGATGTCAATGCTGAGACAGGTCTTTGGCACGTTATCCTCTAAAACCACAAGCTAATAAATCGAATAATTTCAGAAAGGCTGCTGATCAGCGCGATCAGGGCAGAGTTGAAAAGCCCAACAAATAAGGCTCCAAAGGTGATCCCAATGAAAATCTGTCCAATGCTGCCAACCCCTTCGAGGAAGACGGGTCGGACCAACTTACCGGCCTTCAATTGCCCGCGATGGTGGAAGACAAACAAAACAGATATCACACCCAGCAGGATCATCAGCGCTTCCAGGATGGCAGACCATTGAGGCTGAGCTTCACGCATCAGTTGGCCAGGTTCAAAGCGACCAAGCATGCTCAGGATTTGCGGTGCCAGTGTGCCGCGTGTGACCCCGACGATTGCCAGTGCTGCCAATACGCCTCCCAGGAACGCCAGTGGGATTGCGCCAGCCTGGATTCCATTCCGGAAAAGCGTCAGGACCAGCAGGATCGAAAGCACCAGGGGTACCAGTGCCAGCCAAAAACCCGGACCATCTGGATCAGCCAGCGGTAAGATCAGGTAAGGCAAAATGACTTTTTGAATCATCACCAGCGCCAGGAAAGCAGCGCTGACTCCAATCAGAATGTGGGTGGCAATCCCAAAGAAAAGCCGGTCTCCGAGGATATAGCTGAAGACCATCAACGTCAGGGCGACACTGATAATCAGGGTGATCAGCTCAGGCAGGTTCATTCAGCTCGCTCCTCTTCTCTTTGAATAGCATCCGCTTCGCCTTTTGAGATCATCCCCAACAGCAACATCACCAACATCAGCAGCAGACCAACCCGATAAGCGCGATAGCTAAACGCGGGTTGTGAACCTATATTTCCATCAGCAATGCCCGCAGCATAACCAACAAGCTGGCCTGAGTTGAAATAAGGCGAAAGAACCGGGGCTTCCATCTGGGTAGTGACAGCCGCAAAGTTCGAACTCTCAACCCAGGGAGCAATCTGTTCCAACCATCCTCGGATATTGTCCGAAGAGTCGCTCACCAACAATACCAGACGGAATGAATGCAGGTCTTTTACCTGGGTGAGAGTGTCTTGACTATCTGAAATCGCGGGATTCATTGCCCGGACTAACAGGCTGAGGTAGCTGCCAGGAAGATAATCCACCTGCTTGACTTCAGGCAGTCCTGCCTGTACCAGCAGCGATTGCGCCAGGAAAAGACCTGATGGCTGGGTGGTCAGGAAGACAAGATTGGCACCCTGCGTATGCAGTTGCTCGAGCAGAGGTGCCGCAAGGCTTTCTATTTCACGGCTGGTCGCCGCCTGATAATCCAGCACGACCAAGACCTGATCGTTTTCATTCAGCGTTTCAATTTGGTTATTCAATGCCAATGCCGGGATGCTTTTGAAAGCATCTGCGGGCATGGCAGCAGGACCAATCAGGATCGAGACAACCAGCCCTATTAGCAGCAGCAAAGCCACTGCCAGGCGTCCCGCCCTGCCGAAAGGCTTCCGAGGTGCCTGCTTGCCTGCTGTGACACGCCCTTCCTGTTCGATCAGAGATGCCAGCAAACTGGCGCGATCCTGCTGGTCGCGCAGCAGCAGCAAATCGGGGGGCACAGCAGCACTGTCTGTTGGCTGTTCCTCTTCCTCAGGCTCCTCATCCTGCCCCTCAAGCGCTAACTCTGGTTCATTCTCAGTCAGAGAGGATTTGGGCTCAGTTTGTTCCGGTTCATCCGGTTCAATGGGAGCGTCTTCGGGCGATTCCTCTGATACAGACTCCTCAGGTTCAGGTTCTTCCAGCTGAGTATTACCCTGCTGCGGAATACCCTGCCCGGGTTCTTCGAGAGCTTCCTCTACCTGGTTATCTGGTTCTGCTTGCGGCGCATCGATTTCTTCAGTTTCCGGCTTATCTTCCACTGCTTCTTGAGCAATCGTTTCTTCAGCTTCGCTTGAGTGGCTTAGATCATTTTCGGGAAGCAGCTCTTGAAGCTCTTCCTCATCATCCGGGATGTTATGGAAATCTTCTTCGAGCAGCTCAGGTTCTTTATGAACCGGCTCGCTGAGTTCTTCCATTTCAGGCTCGGCAGGGATTTCTCCCTCTTCAGCAATCGTGCTAGCGGAGGGCAGTGGTTCTGTTTCCTGCTCCTGATCTTCCGCCAGGGATTGCCGGCGCAGTTCCTCCAGAGCTTCGTCCGTCCATTCACGCGGCATTTCATCCATATAGCTGGGGTTGGCTTTGACTTCATGCGTGATTTCTTCTTCGGGCTGCGGCTGCAGGGCGCGGATACGCTGCAGCCAATCCGGCACCTGGTCAGGATCTTCGCTGTCATTTGGCAGCTGACGAGCCCGAACGCTGTTTTCCTGCTGGCTTTTCTCACGGATGCGGTTTATCCAGGCGTTGAACTCCCCTTCAACGCCGGCAGAACCTTCCTCGCTTCGAGCCGCATCCATGGCGATGGTGCCGCTTGCCAAGTCACCAATGGCATCTTCTTCTTCCTGGGCGCGTTCGCGCACCTTCGCCAACCAGTCGGGTAATTCTTCTGAGTTGAGCAGCGATTCATCAATTTGCTCAGCTGGTAGGATCTCCGGGATTGGGGCAAGTTCAGCGGGTGTTTTCAGGGAAGGGTCATTGCGGATTTCTTCAATGATGTCGGGCAGGGAATCTTCCGATTGTTCATCGGGGTCTTGGGATTGCCCGAAAATCGTAAACAGGGATTCCATATCTGACCCGCAGTGCACACAGCGGGTCGCCATAGGCAGGTTTTCCTTGCCGCAGTTTGGGCAAAGGTTGAGTTCAGCATGATCTTCACTCATTTTCTGAGCCTTCCATGCCAAACAACACTCTGAATGCCATCATCAGCAGCCCGATCCCAATCCCAATCAGCAAACCGCGCGCGCCAATCATCGGCAGACCTTCCACGATACGAATGGCTTCGTTCAGCAGGGGAATCTTCAGATTTTGCAGGAAGCCAAGCCCGAGGATCAGGAAAACGATTGCGCTGACGCCAAAAGAAACCGTCAGCGCGGACCAGCCTCTCTCACGGAAAATCTTCATCGCGGCACTCATCATCACCAAGGCTACCAGCCCCAGGAGTGCGGTCTCGATGGGTCGGATGATCGCGCCAACTAATCTGAGAAAGATCGGGTCATCCACGCCAAACAGGATCCCCAGGACCAGCGTGGTTATGAAGCTGACCACCAGGACGATGTTAAGCAAAAAACCCTTTTTACCTTTAGCAATGAAGCGCAGATGCGTGAGCACCAGGCTGGCAATCGCTACAAGCAGCGCTACGGAAGCGACTACAATCACCCAGTTCAAGACCACTGAAAGGATGGCGCTGCCCTGGGGGACAAAAAACATCGCAGCCAACACAACCAGGCCGCTAAGAGCACCAATAATTAGGGGTAGCAGGCGTTTCATGGCAGCACACTCCCCGTTTTCAGGATCGCGCCCAACAGCAAGCCAATGCTGATCGCGATTCGCAGCCAGTCCTGAGCGTTCAAGCTCGCCAGCACTGACTTTCGCCGGTCAAGTTTGCCCGCGGCGTTAAAAACATCCTCGCCGATCAAGTTCAAGGAATTTCCAGAGAAACCCGCCGCTTGTCCGCTCAGTGAAGAAAGGGCGCTGACTGCTGGTATCAACTGGCGATCGGCCTGATCGAGCACCAACAGCATCAGCGGGCTCATCTGACCTGCCAGCAGCAAGCCGGCGTTAGGGCCGTCGGGAATCTGATTGACCAGGCTGGCGGTGTATGCCAGGGGGCTCGTGCCGCTCAACTGGCTGAGGGAACCTCGGAAGAGTTCGCTCGCCAGCGCTCCGCGATAGGCGCCATGCACCACCATGCGGCTCAGGCAGGCCAGAGTCCCGTCACCATTGAAAGATTGGAGCGGGTGATCGTTGAAAAGCGAGCGCTTCAGCAAAGCCCGTTGCAGGCTCAAGCCGGAAGCCCCAGCCAGGTCGAAGCTGGCGTTGGTAAGCACGTGTCCCAAACTAACCACCAGACGCTTGCCCTGCTCGGAAGAGACATGCAGCAGGTGTTCGACAGCTTCTTTAGAGGGTTCGGGGATATGTTTGGGTTGGTTTTTTCTGAGGAGTAACAGGTTTATTAGCAGGAATAGCAGACCTGCGATTCCAAGAGCAATGGCGAGCTGGTCATTCAGAGAAAGGGTAGAAAGCATGGTTTCGCCTTACACCCTTTCTTGAAAACAGGTTTTCTTAAATGCACAGCAATGAGAACCAGCCGCTGATTTCATGGATAAAGTATAGCATAATCATGAGTCCGGGATAGGAAATTCTGACCTGAGATGAACTGCGGAACCAGCTCTTCACGAGGACCAAAAATCGTAGGGCGGGGTTGAGGGCACCGTCAATATTGTCATAGACGAACGTATCGTGCCCTCAATCCGCCGTGTGAACGATCAATGATGCAATGGCGGATTGGAAGCACGCAAAGGTCTCCCCATCATGATGTGTGCAGTGCTTCCAAACTCGCCCTACGAGCTCATCACTCCACTTAAAATGGAGACCTTCGGTCAGTTTCCGTGCTCGGTTCTCCCATGCCTGCCCTTGGCGGCGGGGTACTTCGTAATACCTGCACGATCAGACACAAAAAATGGGATGAGGTAAAAGGCCTCATCCCGTTTTGTTATTCTACGCTACCCTAACTATGAATCGCGCTGCCAAGCGCTCCTGAGTTTCCCTTTTTAGTGTCCTGACAGGCTGTCACGGCAAGCTTTAATTTGTCATTGCGAGGAACGAAGCAATCTAGACTCTCAACCTCATGGACCGTAATTGGTTTACAACCACACCGATACCAATTTTGCTTCGCGATTAGCAAACGTGATTTTGCCTCCTCCGAAGATTAAGTCTATGAAGAGTTTAG
>DDWY01000023.1 GCA_002347705.1 Anaerolineaceae bacterium UBA2274
TTGTTTGTGACCCTCTCACGCTACTGATTTGTAAACAGTTTAGATTGCTTCGTTCCTCGCAATGACAGATAACGAATGACCTTGAGGCAGGGCTTTTCCTGATCCCCTACCCTGACGGGCACTTCGTCGAGGAAGGAGGATAAAGGGGGTGAGTCTTGTTATCCTGAATGCGGTGAATATTCTGATCATTAATAATCAGATTCTTCGTAAAAGAGGCTCAGAATGCCAATTACTACATGCGGTGGGTTGGCTATCGCGAGGCGCAGGTTGGTATGGATTCCATGACGACCCATCCTACGATTGCATTTTCCGATATTTTTTGAATATTCATTTGTTGGGAAGCTTTTTTCAGAGCACTAAAATGAGAAACTCCAGTTCTATACAGATACGTTGGAAGTGGAAATACGATTTTTTCGGAATGCTTCGCCCCTACGTCCAAACTTGACAAGATTCAGATCTTTGTTGGGAGGAATGCCCTCCTGCCTGCCCTCCGTCTTTCCTTCAAAAAGATCGCTGGCTTTTATGATCCTCATCTCCAGCCTATTATTTCCTCTTACCCTGGACGGGTGAAGTCTCGGGAGGAGGCATCAGCAATATTGCCGCTGTGGATCTTTTTGCTAACCACGCCTCTTCGATCTATTACGATGATATTTCTCTGCCCCCCCCCACCAAACCCGCTCTACCTGTCTTTAATTGTGAGGTAAAACATATTCATGTCGGTCCAATCACCCTGCCACTCCGGCAGGGTGTTGTGGTTTAATTTGGATTGCCCAAAGACAGATCTAACGGGAGACCTGCGCAATCAAATAATCTCGATTAAATCTCAAGAATAAATTGCTTGTTGACCGGTTTGCAATACCGGTTTGCAATATCTTACAGAAAACTCAGTATAATAAACTTTGGAATAGATCTCCCAACTAATTCATTTGCTATTGAGGACAAAACATGCAGAAGAAAATTGTTATCCCCCTGTTGCTCATAATCCTGTTCATCTTGTTGGCATGTACAATTTCGTATGAGGGGATTAGCGATACCGATAGCGAAGATTCATTTTGGAGAACAACCGGAACATTCAGGGACCTCCTCAGTGAATTAACAGTGGAAGCTCCTTCAGCAGGAGGTGATGCGCCGCCACCGGTCGCTGAACCTACCGCTATTGTGCAGCCAACGATTGCTGCAGCTCCTGATCCTGAGCCTATCACCAATACGACGGCTGAATATTCCGTAACCGCCCAAAATTTTGACTGTATTTGCCAGGAGACTGGCATGGTGACCCAGGAGTTCAAGGTCGTTGGAGATCAGCTTCAAATTGGCGACATGATCTTTGATAAGATCGACAACAACACTTATAAGCGAAGTTGGATGGGATATTATATTTTGGTCAGCGGGGAAGGGGACAACAAAACCGAAACGCAAGTCGAAGAGAGCAGGAGTTCCATTATCATCCTGACGGACACAGGCTACATCATGGAAAACTACCAGGGCGAGAGCGGTTCCCCTTGCTGCATTAACACGTTCACTAAGAATGAGTAAATTAACCTGACACAGGAGATCAATGGAAACCGACTGTGTCAATGGGAGACATTAGCAAAGGTTATCGCCTTGTCTCAATATCCATGCCGGGGATTTTGGTTTTACGCTCGAGGAATTTGAACAGCGCGTCCAGCGCGAAGACCATCACCAGGTACACCACAGCTACCGCCAGGTAAACCCCGACAAAATCGAAGGTGGTGGTGGCGGCGCGCTTGCCTTCTGCCATCAGGTCCTGCACGGCAATCAGGAAGACAATCGCGGTGGTTTTCAGCAGCGAAATCGGTTCGTTGGACCAGCTCGGCAGCGCCAGCCGCAGCGCCTGCGGCAGGATCACATAACTAATCGTCTGCCACTTAGAAAGCCCTATCGATCTGCCAGCTTGCATCTGGGCAGAGCCGATAGCGTTGATCGAGCCGCGCAGGTATTCCGCCTGGTAAGCGGCGCTGTTCAGCCCCAAAGCCAGGTAAGCCGCCATGTTTTGGGAGAATGTAAGCCCTAATTCAGGCAAGCCATAGTAGATGATAAATAACTGCACCAATAGAGGGGTGCCGCGAAAGACCGCAATGTATCCCCCAGCCGCTCGCTGCAGCCATTTGGGCCCATAGCTGCGTGCCAGAGCCAGCAGTAAGCCCAAAACGAAACCAATCACCAGCCCGACTGCTGTCAGCTCCAGCGTCACCCCTGCGCCGCGCAGGAAGTTCTTGCCAAAGCGTTCGAAGTAGCCCAGCCAGGTCAGCATTATTCGGCTTCCTTTTCCTTCTTACCGTAGAGCTCGGTAATTTTCCAGAGGAATTCGCGTGTGCGGTCAAACTTGGGATGGTTAAACATCTCATCCGGCGAGCCTTCTTCCACGATGTAGCCCTTTTCCATGAAGACGATCCGGTCGGCGACCTCGCGCGCAAAACCCATCTCGTGCGTGACCACCAGCATGGTCATGCCATCCAAGGATAGCTGGCGCATCACTTCCAACACCTCGCCAATCAACTCCGGGTCGAGGGCGGAGGTGGGCTCGTCGAAGAGCATCACCCGCGGGTCCATAGCCAACGCCCGGGCAATGCCCACGCGCTGCTGCTGCCCGCCGGAGAGCTGCCCTGGGTAGTGATTGGCGCGGTCCGCCAGACCCACGCGGTTCAGCTCGCGCATGGCTTTTTCGGTAGCGGCTTCGTCGGACAGGTGTTTGACCCTCGTCAAGCCCAGCTTGACGTTCCCCAGTGCGGTCAGGTGGTTGAAGAGCAGAAAGTTTTGGAAGACCATGCCGATGTGCTGCCGAACCTGGTCCTCATCCGTGCCTTTGGCGGTAATTTCCAGGTCATCCAGCCAGATCTGGCCCTCATTGGGGCGGGTGAGCAGGTTAATGCAGCGCAAAAGCGTACTCTTACCGGTGCCGCTCGGACCGATGATCACGATCGTGTCACCTTCGTTGACGGTCAGGTCAAGATGCTGGAAGATGACATTCTGACCATAGGTTTTGGTCAGGTTCTTGATGGTCAGGATCGGTTTTGGCATGGCGCACACTCCGGGCTATGGGTTGGAAGGGATGCTGAGTTTTTGTTCGAGCTGGTTCAACAAGCGGGTGGTCAGGGATACCAGCAAAAAGTAGATCACGGCGGCGCTGAGATATGCCAGCAGGTATTGTTGGGAGCTGGCGCCGATCAGCTGTGCCCGCCGCAGGATCTCGGGAACGCCAAGGGCATAGACCAGGGAGGAGTCCTTGATCACGATGGCGGCTTCGTTGGACCAGGGCGGGATTGCCAACCTGACCGCCTGTGGCAGCACTACGTTGCGGATGGCTTGCATCCGGCTGAGGCCAACCGCGCGGGCAGCCATCAACTGGTCCCCGCTGACGGACAGCAGTGCCCCGCGGATAATTTCCATCTGATAAGCGCTGCTCACGACCCCCAGGGAAAGTGAGCCTGCCCAAAAGGCGGAGAGGTTGATGCCCTTGGAAACCGCAAAAAAGAGGATAAACAGCAAGACTACTGGTGGAATGCCGCGGAAAACCGTGCTGTAGATATTCATAATCCTGGCGGCAGCCTTGCCGCCATACACATAGAGCAGCGCTAAGATCGTGCCGATCAGAAGCCCTGAAGGCAGCGCGATTAGGGTTACACCCACGGTGTAAACCGTCCCTGAGCCTATGTAGGAAATGAATTGACCGAAATCCAAAGGCTGCTCCGTTTTATCCAGGGGCTGCTAATTTCGCAGCCCCTGTGACAGTAAAAATTTACGAAACCGGCTTTTTCTTATTCGCTAAAATATTTCAACGCCAGCGCATCAATGAAACCTTCAGCCTGAAGTTCCTTGATGATGCGATCGACCTCGGCTTTGAGTTCCGCGTCGCCATCGGGTAAAACGATGTTGATCGGACCGGTGGAAAGAACGCCTCGGTAGACGATCTGTAGATCGGGGTTTTGGGCAACCAAAGCCTGGATCGGCACATAATCGCCCATCAGCACTTCAATGCGCCCGTTTGCGAGGTCCAGGGCTGCCTGGTCCACGCGTTCATAGCGCGAGAGATTGGCTTCGGGCAGCAAACCGGCGGTGACCAGGTTGTCAGTCAGCCAGCCGTCCTGCACGGTGCCGGACTGGACGCCGACTTTGTAGTTGGCGACATCCTCTGGTTCGGTGATCGTTCCGGTGAAAGCGCTGGTGACCACGAAGGCGTCTTCAGTGGTGTAGTAGGCTTCGGAGAAGTCAACGATCTTATCCCGTTCCTCATCGTAGTTGAAGCAGGAGATGGACATATCCAGCTTGCCGCCTGCAACTGCAGCCACCAGGCTGTCGAAAGGCATGTCCACCCATTCGAGCTCGACGCCCATGCGTTTGGCTATTTCGGCCATCAGTTCGATGTCGAACCCGGTTTTGTTGCCGGCTTCATCGAGATACTCATATGGGGGGTAATCGGCGGATGTTCCGACCGACACCTTTTTTGCTTTCTGGATCTTATCGAGCACAGAAGTGGATTCGGACGCGCATCCGACCAGCATAGCTCCCACTAAGATCAAGGCCACTGCTAACAGCAAATACTTTTTCATTTTTCCTCCAAGAAAGAGTTGGGTTAATGGATTCTTACTATCGATTATAAAGCAAAACTCTTCAAGGCTGCAAAAATGAGCAGGAATTGTAAGAGCAACGTGATAATATCCTAAAGTAGCAAAATTGAAATGTCCTGATCAAAATTAAGAGCAATGAAATTGAGAATTATTATAAGCAACTTATACGATCTAGT
>DDWY01000010.1 GCA_002347705.1 Anaerolineaceae bacterium UBA2274
ATATGCTTGCGAATGATATGGGTTTGGTGTGCCGCTACCAGGACCCGGATAACTATTACAGCCTCAGTTTTGGCAATGATGACTATCTTGCTATCTACAAGAACGTGGACGGTAACTGGCAATCTCTTTACAACGAATTTGTGAATATCGACTTATCCACGGAATTTCATAAGGTGGCAATCAGCTGCATTGGCACAGAACTTTCTTTGTATATCGATGATCAGTTGCTGGTGAGAGTGAATGACAGCGACCTTCCAGCAGGGGATGTGGGGCTGCTGGCGGGCACTTATGGAGATACGCCAGTTTTGCTTGAATTTGATAATTTTGTCGTTTACACGCCAAAGTAAGTACGAATATCAGACGCCCTCCCGGATTTTTGGGAGGGCGTTTTGATTTAATCAGAACTCCTTTTTGTGTCTGGTCGTGGCACCTGGATGCTTGACCAGCAGAGGGCATTGCGAGTATACTTCTGCAACGAGCCGGAGTGGCGGAACAGGCAGACGCGCACGACTCAAAATCGTGTACCTTCGGGTATGTGGGTTCGATTCCCACCTTCGGCAAGAAAAGAACTCCTTGGTCTCTGAGGAGTTCTTTTTTTCATAAAATGCCTGCATGTGGATCAGTCAGTCAGGCTTTATGATTTTGACTCAAAGATTTAGTGGAGCAACTAACTATTCTGTCTGCCATTAATAGCACGGAATATCAGTGATCTTGTGAAATCTTTAGCAATCAACAGTTGACAAGTGAACGAAAAGTATTAGAATAGTATCTATTGAATTATCAATCGGGCACCGGCCTCAGGGGACCGGCGCAGAAGGATCGCCAGTAAGCCAGGGAGCAAATTAGTGGCGATCCTTTTCTTATTTCTTGGAATGGAAACCATGATAATTTCCGCCAATTTCTCTAAAAACATGTAAACAATCACCTCAAACCATTATGGCGATCCTTATAGGGAACAGGCCTGCCTATTCCTCATCAATTCGGCCAACATAAAAAAGCGGTTGAGGCATCCCGCAAGGGTGGTTTTGCACGGACTCAACCCTCGTACACCTTTTTATTTGTTGGAATGGAAGAAAACCACGCTGACCCCGTCCCCACCTTCTTTTTCTCCGCCATTTTCCCAGCGCTGAACATAGGATGAGTGGTTGAGCAGGTCGCGCACTGCCTGGCGGACTGCGCCTGTGCCGCGACCATGAATGATGCGACCAAAAACCATCCCTGATGTAAAACCCCGCTCCAGGTAGCGTTCCGCACGGTCGATGGCATCATCCACCCGATGACCCCGCAGGTCAAGCTCGAGACCGGGTGAATTGATCCCAGGCAGGGCGGTACTGCCAGGGGACGCGGGAACCGGCTGGGGAATCGCAGGGCTTTCTTCAGGGGTTTGCAGCTTGCGTTCCACCTCGTAGGACTTAGCCCGTACCCTCAGCGCACCTATCTGCAGCTCAAGATCCTCGTCATCCACGCTGCTCACCACCCCTTCAGCTCCAAGTTTACGCAAAAACACCTTTTCACCCACTTTGAGCGGTCCGCTGAGCCCCCTGGCTTTCGGCAAACGGCGTTTTTTACGCATCTTTTGTTCTTGCTTTTGCTCAACTACCTCGAGTTTTTCTTCGATTTCGGCTAACTGCGCCTGTTTTTCGGGGAGTTGATGCAAACGCGTCAGCTCTCGCCGCAGGCTGTTAAGCTCCTCGCGCAGTGTTTCCAGCTCACTTTCAAGCTGTGATTGATGGGCTTCCAGCAGGCTGGCTTTTTCGGCTTCAAACTGTTCAAGACGGGCGTTGATCTGGTTGCGGCCGGCTTCGGCTTCTCTGCGCGCCCTTTCGGCTGCTTCGTAGCTGGCAGTTGCCATATCCCGCTGGCGATGGATCTCCTCAAGCAGATCATCCGCGCGCAGTTCAGTCGGGTCAATCTCCTGGCGGGCAGCGGCGATGATGGCGGGGTCGAGCCCCAGTCGGTCAGCAATCGCGAGCGCGTTCGAGCGACCAGGCAGACCAATCACCAGGCGGTAAGTGGGGCGCAAGGTTTCGAGGTCAAACTCAAGGCTGGCATTGGTGACACCTTGGGTGGAGTGGGCATAAGCTTTAAGCTCGGGGTAGTGCGTGGCGACCACGGAGGTAATGCGGCGCTGGAGCATGTAGTCCAGCACGGCGCGTGCCAGGGCGGAGCCTTCCTGCGGGTCGGTGCCGGCGCCCAGTTCGTCCAGCAGGACCAGCGAACGGTGGTCAGCGCGTTTGAGGATGCGCACTAGTTGGCTGATATGCCCTGAAAAGGTTGAGAGAGATTGCTCAATGGACTGTTCATCACCGATATCCGCAAAAACATCCCTGAAAATGCTGAGGCGCGAACCCGGTTGGGCAGGAATTTGCAGCCCGGCTTGAGCCATCAACACCATCAGACCAACGGTCTTTAGCGTGACGGTCTTGCCGCCGGTGTTCGGACCGGTGAGCACGACTGAGAAGGTCTGACGGTCCAGCTCAAAGTCGATTGGCACGACCGTCTTGGGGTCCAAAAGTGGGTGGCGGGCGCGACGCAGTTGGAGGGTGCTGCCGGGATGGGCTTCAGGAGGCTGCGCGGGGAAAGGCACCAATTCCGGCTCGGTCGCGAGGATATCCTCGGCATAGTGAGCTTTCATCAGCGCCAGGTCAAGCCCAGCCATGGCTTTACTGGTCAGATTGAGGCTTTCAGACTGCAGAGCGATCTGCTGGCTGAGCGCGCGCAAAACGCGCAACACTTCATCCCGCTCAGCGAGTTCAAGTTCGCGGAATTTGTTATTGAGTTCAACCACCGCAATCGGTTCAATGAAGAGCGTGGCGCCTGAAGCGCTTTGATCGTGGATGATCGCCTTGATTTGCCCCTTGTGTTCGGCGCGCAAAGGCAGAACGTAGCGGCCAGAGCGTTGGGTGATGAGGGTCTCCTGGAGCATGCGCGCGCTTG
>DDWY01000044.1 GCA_002347705.1 Anaerolineaceae bacterium UBA2274
GCGATGCCTCGTTGACCAAATCCATTCTGGCTGAGGTCCGCCGCATCACGACCCAACCCTGGAATATCATGGAGATTTGCGGAGGGCAGACCCACGCTATCATGCAGTACGGGCTCGACCAATTATTACCCCCTGAAATCACCCTGATCCACGGTCCAGGCTGCCCTGTTTGCGTGACTTCACTCCAGGCGATTGAACAAGGTCTCCAGATCGCTTCACGACCTGATGTGATTTTCGCCACTTTTGGTGATATGCTTCGCGTACCGGGTAATAAGGCGGATCTCTTCACCGCCCGTTCCCAGGGAGCGGATGTGCGCGTGGTCTATTCTCCGCTGGATTCCCTCAAAATTGCCAACGCAAACCCCGACAAACAGGTTGTTTTCTTTGCGATTGGTTTCGAAACAACCGCCCCCACCATTGCCAGTACCATACTGACAGCCAGCAAAAATGGAATCAAGAACTTCTCCATCCTGCCGGCTAATGTCCTGGTGCCGCCGGCGATGCATGCTATCCTTTCAAACCCAGCCAATCGCGTCCAGGGCTTTTTGGCAGCAGGTCACGTTTGCGCGGTGATGGGCTACCACGAATACCTCCCGATCGCAAAGCAATACCAGATTCCGATCGTCGTTACTGGTTTTGAGCCAGTTGATCTGGCTACAGGCATTTTGATGGCTGTCCAGCAGCTCGAAGCCGGACAGCACGAAGTCACAAACGCTTATCCGCGTTTTGTTACCCGCCAAGGCAACCAGGTTGCCCAAAAAATAATCTCACAAGTGTTTGAGCCTGTGGACCGGCAGTGGCGCGGCATTGGCACTATCCCGCTTTCTGGGCTTGGGCTGCGCCCAGAATATGCCAGCTTCAATGCCCTCTCTCGTTTTGAACTCGACCAAACTCCGCTTTACGAATCGCCATTATGTATCGCAGGCAAAGTGTTGAGCGGGATCGCCAAACCGATCGATTGCCCGGCTTTTGGTAAAGAGTGCACACCTGCCCACCCTCTTGGCGCGCCCATGGTTTCTTCCGAAGGGGCTTGTGCTGCTTATTACCGTTACCACAGGATACCTGGATGACTCAATCAAATATCCCCACACTCGAAGGTCCCAATTGCCCGCTTCCTATCGCTGACCGGGGTCAGATCGTGCTCGGTCACGGCAGTGGTGGGCAGATGACCCACGACCTGGTTCGGGATGTTTTCCAGAGCCGCCTGGCAAATCCCATCCTCAACACCGCCAATGACGCGGCCTATTTAGTGGATGCCCCTCCCGGAAAACCCCTGGTAGTCTCAACCGATGCTCATATCGTTTCTCCCCTCTTCTTTGCTGGCGGCGATATCGGTCGGCTGGCGGTTTGCGGCACGGTCAATGATGTCGCCATGCTCGGAGCAGAGCCGCGTTTCTTGACCGCCACCTTCATCCTGGAAGAAGGTTTTTCCATTCAAGAGCTCGAACTGATTGTGGATTCTTTCGCAGAAGCCTGCCTTGAAGCCGGCGTGGAGTTGATTGCCGCCGATACCAAGGTCACCGAAAAAGGCAAATCCGACAAACTTTTCATTACTACCACCGGTTTTGGTTGGGCGGACAGCCAACTCCAGATAGGGGGTGAACAAGCCAAACCCGGCGACGCGGTCATCATCTCAGGTCCAATCGGCAACCACGGCATTGCTGTGGCAGAAGCACGCGGCAACTTCGGTTTCTCCAGCCAGGTGCGCTCGGATATCGCCCCGCTCAATCACCTGGTTAAGGCACTTTTAGACGCCGGTTTGGACGTCCATGTGCTCAGAGACCCCACTCGAGGGGGTCTTGCGACCACCCTGGTGGAAATCGCCCGCCAAAGCCAGGTCAACATCCAACTGGAAGAGGAAAATATCCCCATAGATAAGCCTGTACGCAAAGCCTGCGAACTGCTGGGGCTTGACCCGCTTTATATGGCCAATGAAGGCAAACTGATCCTGATCCTGCCTGCAGACCAGGCTGAACATGCCCTGCGCGTCCTGCACAGCACCCGTTATGGTGAGGAAGCCAGGTTGATCGGGCAAGTGCTCGAGCCCTCCCAAGGGCAGGTGTGGCTCAAAACCCCCTTCGGGACCACCCGGGTGCTTGAAATGCTCGCCGGCGAGATGCTGCCGCGCATTTGTTGAGTTTGGAAGTACCCATGTTGCCCTTCCGCCCTAAGTTCGCGATCGCGCTTTTGCTTCTCATTCTGTCCCTCCCGGCATGCCAGTCGAACACTTTAACCCTTGCACCTGCTTCGGACCCCGAACCCGTCATCCCAACCACACCAACACTCATCGTGCCCACCCAACCAGCGGCCAGTCAAACACCCACAGCAACCTCCTCACCAACGGCTGCTCAAAATGCCAGCCTGGATTTCTCCAGCCTTGCGAGCGAACTTATCGAAGGCGTGGATTGGTTCATCCTCATCCAGGATGCCCACAATGGCGAAATCCTTTTTGCACGCAATCCCGACACCCCCTTTCACCCGGCTTCGATGATCAAAATTCCGACAGCCATGGCAGTCCTGAGCATCATGGAGGACCAAGGGCGTACGCTTGAAGATCTGAAAACAACTGGCATCAATGACCGCAACTTCGACGCCCTATTGGAAGACATGGTCGTTCACAGCGAGGAATCCTCCGCGGACTCGCTGGAATACTTTGCCCGTGGGGATAACCAACTGCAGAAGAAGTTGGACGCCTGGGGTCTGACCAACACCAAATACGACCCGCGAACCAGCACCGCCACTGAGCTCATCACCTCCCTGAGATTACTGAACACAGGAACGGCACTCAACCAGGAAAACACTCAGTATTTGCTGAGCTTAATGGGTACTTACACTGAAAACGATCAGATCCTGCTTGGAAAGTTCATAAATCAATTACCAGATTGTGCTTTTATCAACAAACGGGGAACGATGCTTGCTCCAACCGTCGTTTCGGACATGGGCATCCTTACTTGCGGCGAAAAGAGTTGGTATTTGGTTTTGGCAGGCACGCCATCTATTAACTCCACAGCAACATTTGAGGATGTCCAGGCGTCCATCGAAACATTTGCCGAAGCCTTCGCCAACCTGGTGAAGTAGCAGCCCAGCTTGTCAAGGCTAAATAGAAATGTCCTATAGCTGGCAAGTTAGAAATGTCCTATTCCAGTAATAATGTTGTCAACACAGGTTTGCCATTTATCTTCTTTCCATAGGTCCTCCAGGGGTGGTCATAAGCTGGGGGGAGCGGTTCGGCTTTAGCCGATTTGGATGATACGACTGCTCCTTGTTTGGGTCTCTTCTCAATCTCTTCAAGGGTAAGCAAACTACCGCTGAACCAGGCTGAGATCGAACCGGTAGGGTCACAAGTAATCAGGACTTCCTGTTTGGCATAATACCAGGCTGGATGCTTGGTCACGATTTGGTAGATCTTGCCTGCATAGTGGATCTGCAGTGCTTTGGTAATCTTTCTGAAGTCGTGGATGGAGAAAAGGAAGTCCAGATCCAGGGTTGTATCCAGGGCACGATGGAAGTCAACATTTGAGCCAGGCATCACCGCAAAGCGGCGGTTATAGTCCAGAATAAAGGCTAATAGATACTGATTAGCCTGTTCATAGTTACTGATACCAAGCAGGCGCATCTCCTTGACTAAACGATCCTGCAAGGTTTGATTCGCCCTTTCCACGCGTCCTTTAGCCTGAGGTGAACTGGCACAGATCAATTCCACATCCAGCACTGATAGAGCTCTCTGGAACTGGGTAATCGGTTCATAGGCAAGGTTGCCTTTGTGATTGTCGCGAAAGACGCTAAAACGGTCACTATAAAATGACTTGGGAAGGCCACGTTCTTTGAAATACCGTTTGCAAAGGTCTCCATAGCTAAAGAAGCATTCTTCAGGCACAAATTCAGCTGCCAGGATCTCACTGGTGGCATCATCCACAAATACCAGCAAAGTCGCTTTTGGTCCCCGTTCTTCCAGCCAGGCGTGATCTGAACCATCAATCTGCACCAGTTCTCCACGGCTCATTCTCCGCGGTCTGGCAGGGTGTGTTTCTGATTTCTTTTTGGGCTTTGCTTCCCAAACACCGGCTCTGATCATCATCCCGCGCACAGTCTCTTTACTCAAGCTAATCCCCTTTTTCGATTCCAGCTTCTCAGCCATCAGGGTTGGCCCAAAGCCGTTCATGATCGGGTCCGTGATCAATTGCCAAACTTCATCCCTGGTCTTCGCATCTGTTCGCCGGTTGCTTGGTTTTCCACGCTTTCTTGAAACCAGTCCTCCATCTCCTTCCTGTCGATAGCGCTGCAGGATGCGTCTGAATTGACGCTCAGTTATTCCAAGCTTATGGGCTGCTTCTCTTTGGGTGATCCGATGATCTATCGCCCGTTCTACTTCTGTCTTGCGGGCTAATTCTTTACTGCTCATTTCGATTGTCCATGTCATAGCTCCTAATCATAATTAGGACATTTCTATTTTGCTACTTTAGGACATTATCACTTTGCTCTTACA
>DDWY01000102.1 GCA_002347705.1 Anaerolineaceae bacterium UBA2274
CGTGCTTTTGATGACCGCATTCAGGTAGGAGAAATCCATCGGCTTTTCGCCACCGCGCCAGGGGTGCCACAGGTCCGGGTTCAGCCAGCGGATGAGCAGGAAGAAGGCAAACATCACGATCGTGACAACTTCTTCCACCACTAATTGCTTCCAAATCCGTTTCAAATCCCTAAGCAGCGCATGCCTCGTCAGCCAGCCGGTTATCAGACCTGCCAATGCAATCAGACCGAGCACACCCAGCAGTAAACCTCGACTAACCGCCAATCCTGCCGATCCCAAAACAAAGGCGAGGTATGCAAACAGCAGGAAACCAATGATCTTTGAAAATCCGTAACCCTTATCCTTCAGTCCAGGCAGCCCCAACCGCAGCAAGGGGAAAACCAGCAAACCAAGCAGCAGCGAAAATCCATAAAACGCTAGCACAGCCAAAGCCGGATAGCGGTTGAGCAGACCATTTCTGTCAAAGATTTCCGACCAGGTGCCGTTTTCCTGCTGCAGCTCCAGGTCCTGCTCAGAGAGCATCAGAGTCGGCTTGCCGGACTTGTATTGGGAAGCCTGCCTGGGTGTGAGATAGATCACCTGACTGAGGTCCACCGAATCAAGGAAGGCAGCCAGCTTTTCGGGATCAAAATCTTCCGTTTTGCGGAAAATCATCACTTTCGGGTGGTCATAAACCGAAAAGGCTTCTTCCGCGAACTGATCGTTGAATTCCCAATTTCCCAGGCTCGGATAGGACGTAAATACCTCAACCAATTCAAATCCAAGCTGCCCCTCAAACCTGCCGGGTTCCGCCAGGTTATAGCAGGTCACGCTGTCCATTTCTGCCGGGCAGCCCACCAGCGCGCGGTAGTAAGCCGTGCTGAGCGGATACCTTTCAAGCACGCGCGGGATGGTTCCCCACTGGCGGTTGGAGCTCATGAAGATGTATTCACCCTGGCTCAGCATCTGGAAGAAGCGATCCCGCTTAGCCTGGTCGTCCTGGGCGTACATGTCCAGGTTCAGGTCGCCGCGGAAGATCCCCAGGTTCGTATCATAGGGGATATATCCGTTCATCATCAGCGGCAAGCCGTCATCCCAGGCAGTTTCATGAACCACACCAACCGTATTCACCGCAATCTGCCCAGAGCCGTCTACCAACTCAAGTTTCAGTTCAACATCCTGTATCCGGGTCAGGATCAGCCCTTGCGGCAGTTCAAAGACCACCTCGCTGCCAAGCCCATGCCCCATATCCAGGAATGTCCCGCTGATTTCGGCACTGACCGTCTGTTGTGGGTCCTCCCCTGTGCTTGCCAAAGTCACCCGCAGGGTTTTAGCAGTGGGATTCTGCGAAACGTCCACCAACTGAGGGATCACCACCCGGCTTACCACGCCAGGTTTCGTGACGAATATCCGAATATTAAAGGGATTTTCCGCACTCACCTGCTGGCTGATCCTGGGCAGGTATTGCTTGTTCAAGCTGCCACTATCTTTTGTGTAGTTAATTACTGGCACGCCGGTGAGGTAGGGCTGACTGTTATCTGTCAAAAATCCAAGATCGAGAATGTAGGTTTTACCTTTTTCCAATCTGACAATTTCATTGAAATAGAAATCAAGGTTGCTGAGCTGATTCCCACCGCTCGGTTGGCTGCTAAGCGTCCCTGTCAGGATCGAATTCCCGCTTACGGCATCGCGAATGTCGAGCGTATAAAGGATGGGGTCAACCGACAGCATCAGGTCCTGCACTTCCGGGAAGGTGACACTCTCAATTGTGCCATCGCGGTCTGCCACAAAAGCGCTCAGATAACTCTGACCTGGAAGAAGGCTCACCTGGTTGCGATACTGCCCCTGCTGTAGATGGACTCCATCCCCGCTCTCCACCAGCAGGTTGATTGGACCATCAATGTTTTCATAGATCCATTCGGAAGCCGCGATCCGGGTGACCGGCCGGGTGTAAATCCGGCTGAAGGCATAAGCGTATACAAGCGTTCCAGCCAACACCAACACTGCAGAAACCACACCGACTATCCGCAAGCACTTGCGGGAAATTTTCAACTTTTTCCAGTGGAAATCGCGAGAGGCAGAAATGAGCTGCCAAAGTCCCCAGGCTGCAATGATTGCCAGCAGGGGATAAATGAGCATCAGATAGCGCATGGATTTGACCCATGCCAGCCCCTGCCAGGCAGCGTATATCAGGGTCCAAGCCAGTATTGGAAGACTGTCCCAATGCTTCTTGCGGATCACGCTAAAGCCCATTGCTAAAATGCTTGCGATCGCAGCCAACCCAAAGGGCAGACCCACTCCCCAAAGCACCAGGTTCTTAAACGAAAACCACAGGGGGCGTCTTGCCCACTGCAGCGCAGGCGGAAAATCTACTTCTCCGGTGCTCTGCGCCTGCAGCGACCGCATGCTCTGCCACCAGTTTTGGTTAATCGAAAAATTAAAGAAACCGGGACCGTCAAAGGCATAAGGCTGGCAAATCCTGAAAACCACGAAGCTCATCACAGCCGCCAGGAACATTCTTGCGATCATTGGCAGGAAGGCTTGTTCTTTGCCCTCATTTTCCAGCCTGAAGTAGCGCACCCCCTCCACCAAAGGCAGCAGCAATGCCAGGGAAACCGCGTTAATTTTGGAGGCTGTTGCCATGCCAAGCGCCGCCCCAAAAGCCAGGGTTGGCCAGATCTCGTACCAGACCTGTTTCGCCTTGCCTGTATCATCTGCAAGCATTAAAGACGGCCGTTTCAGGATAATTACGGCTATCAGCACGGTTAACATCCCGAAAGTATTGGTGAACGAATCGACGGTCATGAAATGGGCAAGCTGAATTGGCAGCACCGCGAATGCGTACAGTGCAGCCGCGATCAACCCTACCCAGCGATTAAAAAGCTTCCTGGCAACAATGAAAGTGAGCAAGATGGTGATCGTATCCATCACTGCTGACATCGTCCGTCCCAGCAGCGTATTGAGGTCGTAACCCACCTGCCCGGTCCATTCGCCCGCGTATCGCACCATAAATACAGGTAAGGTGCCATACACAAAAAAGCCAAAATCCTTATTGCCCGGATTGAGGGGTGAAGAAGCCGTATCAAAGTACTCCCTTGCGGTCCAAACCGGCTCAATGGCATTGATTACCATTGAAAGGTAGCGCTCATCAGGATGCAGATGCCTTGATTCATCCCAGTTATTGTTCATACTCCGGAAGGTCCACCCAGCCAGGAGGATCGTCACTAAAGAGAGGACCATGAGGATGGACTTCCAGTCGATTTTTCTTGTTTCTTGAATCTTCTGTCCAGTTTCTACATTCATACAATCACTGACCTACAATAAAAAGGATAAAGTTCTTGTCCGGATTTGTGGTTTGATAGGTGCTGATGACGCCCTCCGGGTAGACGGACTGCAGCTCGGCAATGCTGTTCTTGTCCATCGGGTTGAGGATGAACAGTTTCGGGAGGGTGACGCTCTGCGTGTTTGCAATTTCTGTTGCCGACAAACTTAGATTTTGTTCGGGCCGCCCCATGCTGATCGCCACCGCCCGGGAATCGACCCAATAGGGGTAGCTGATCAGGTAGCTGAGCCCTTCTTTGCCCGAAGAATAAAATCGATTGATAACTTCCCCGATCTCACTCGCGTTCCAGGCGGAATTCTTATATTGGCTGGCATACTCTTTTGAAATAAGATTGTAATTGCTGATCACAATCGGTCCAAACATGAGCACGCCTGTAATCATCACTACTGCCAGAGACTTTCGCTTGAAGGCACCTGTGATGATCCTGAAAATCACCACAATGCCATAAGCTGAAGTCAGCAAAACCGGAATTGCAGCTCCAACTGCTCTCGTCATGGAAGGATTCTCAGCAGGGAATGCCAAAGATAAGGCACTTGGCAGCAATAGTACCGGATAAAGCAGCAGCATAAGTGGTAATTTCCAATCTCTGCTTGCTTTGTATTGCCTGATCACGCTGACGATTCCCACGAGGAAAAAGACAGCCGTCAGCCCATCCACTGCTCCCCGGTTGGCGATGCTGTCCACCCAGCTTCCCTGGTTGGTCCAGTTTGCAAGCCCAAGTGCTTTGATAAAATTACTCAGAAAGATCAAAACCGGATTTCCGGTATAAGCGACTTCATATTCCCCAACTCGCGCCAAAATAGGCGCAAAGTAGCTCCCCGGCTCCAGGCTGATCGCCCTTAGCAGTGGCAATGCCGCGATAAGGGTAAGCAATAAGCCAATTCCAAACAAAGCCAGGACCTGGCCAGGCTTGACCGACTTTTTCCCGCTTTTCCAACTGAGGATCACAACCACAGCTACTAGCGGGAAGATGAGGAAAATTTTATTGCTCATCAAACCCAGCCCGGCTGCAAGCGCAGACAGCAGGAAATATCGCCCATCCCGTTCATCCAGACCCTTCACCAGGCTAAAAAGCGCTCCTGCCATCAGAGGGAAAACCAATCCGCCACCAATCACTGCTCTTTCCTGCAAAACCAGCCAAAAACTCACTCCTGCCAGCCCGGCTGCAGCCAACCCCACCCAACGGTTCGCGATCGTCTTCCCCAATCCATAAACAAAGCCTATCCCGATCAAACCTGCCAAAGCATTTGCCAGGCGGATTGTTTCCATTTTGAGGGTTCTTCCAGAAAAAAGCGCCACCATGTTTGCCCAATAATAATTTAGCGGCTCTGGTACGGCATTGCGCGAAAACAGAATGTAGTCCGCTCCCTGTCGAATTTCACTCACGGAAAAGTAGGTCTCAACCTGCGCGCTGATAATTTCCGGCGGCAATCCTGCCAGATCCTTCAGTCGAAAAATCATTCCAATCACTGCCACGATCAGCAACAGGATCAAAAACACCCGGTCATTTTTCCAATGTTGCCAGAATCTCCAGTTCAGTTTTGACTCACTTTGCCCGGAATCCCTTGCCGGCCAGAAAGTGTACAAAGCGCACACAATTGCTGTCAGCCAGCTCAGGGTTTGCAGCCAGCCAAAACGGTTCTCGCTAAACAGCAAAAAGCACACTGCCGCCATTGCCAGGGTCGCCAATAACCAGATGGGTTTTAGATGGAACTTTATGCCTTCGAATTCGTCCCCAGTGAGTTTTTCAGCCTTGAGTGGCTCGCTTGGAATGCCAAGCCACAAGCAAATCAATCCGCTTACGATCACCATAATTCCAACGATGGGTAAGGACTGCCTGTCCAACCCAAGCAGGATCTGCCCAATAAGCGTCAGGCTGATGCCTATCCAAAAAGCGGGCTTTACCCCAGCAGAACCATCAAGGATGTGAACCTGCTCGCTTACTGTTTCAGTAGATTTATCTTTGATTTTAAATTGAGCATCGATCCAACGCCTTACGTATTCCAGTACGGTGAGGTCATCATCTTCTGGCAGGCTTTCATTAAAATCCATGCTGATATTTTATTCCAATCCTGCTTCAGGTGCTGTAAAGCTACCTTAAAAGCTTAAAAATCCTTCGTCGCGACATAAAAAGTGCAGCAACCATTTTCATCTAAGGGCGACTCTACCAAACGGCGTATGCGGTCAAAATGAATGAAAGGATTCTTTCGGCTCTTAAATAAGACCCATTTGCCAAACAGCTTTTTCCACAATAGATTTGGCAGGTTGGCAGCGTGTCCGCGTTCCAATTGATGCAGGGCTTCCCTGGGGAAATAATTCCAATGCTTCACCTCACCAAAACCGGCAATCCGCAGCCGTTCCACCCAAACTTCAGGCGCATCCAGGTTGACGTGCCGCGACACCCAGTTGAAAAACCGCGAATAATGCTTTGCAAGGAAACCCAAGCCCATCTTGCGCAGCACTTCCATGCCCCACAGTTCGGTTCTAAAGCGCTCATTCGGCACCGCACAGATGAAATGCCCGCCTGGTTGCAAACAGCGCCCGACCTCATTCAGAACCTCCTGAACGCCAGCAATGTGTTCCAGCACGGAATTGCTGATGGCAGTTGGAAACTGACCGCTCTCAAACGGCAGTTCCTGTCCATTCGCCAGCGCCAGAGAACGATAGACCTTCCAGCTTTCTGCCTCCCTGAGAGGTGCCAGCCAGGGGTCAATCCCGTCCACGACTTTCCCTTCCAGCATGGCCCAGGCAAAATGCCCATCCCCTGCGCCAATGTCCAGAATCGGTTCTACAAGCAAGTCTGGTGGATATTGACTCTGTTCCACAGCCCGCAGCATGCCGCGAAAATAGGGCAAATAAAACAACTGCCGTTCGCAGATTTCATCCAATTGTTTTTTACGCAATTCACTCATCAGCTAATCCAAAGAAGCAAAAATTTCCTGGTAGCGTTCAGCTACCTGTTCTTGCTCGAAGTTTTTCAAATAAGACTCAGGGATTACCCGCAATCCATCACCTTCGTCCAAAACGGAGAGGATGCCTTCTGCCAGTGCCACTGCATTCCGCACCGGCACAATCCGCCCCATCCCGGTTTGCAGCACCGGTTGCCTTACTCCCGGCAGGTCGGATGCCACAACGGGCGTCCCCTGGCTCATCGCTTCGATCTGCACAATCCCGAAAGATTCTGTCGCGTTCAGGCTCGAAAATACCAACAAATCGCAGGCAGCAAAAAAACGCATGAAGTCTTCGTCCGTCAGAAACCCAAGCGACTTCCATTTCTCGCCAAAGGGTTGGATCATCGCCTCCACCTTTGCCAGGTAGGCTTCCTCACCAATCACGCCTTTCCAACTGCCGGCATGCACAACCCTCGCAGTGGGATGCTTTTCCCAAACCAGAGGAAGCGCTTGTGCCAAGTATTCATAACCCTTTTCGCTGGCGACCCTGCCTGCCAGACCAAGTACCTTATCACTGTCAGACAAGCCAAAATTTTTGCGAAAATCCATCTTTTCATCTGGGGAGGATTTCAGAAACACCACCGGTGTAGGCACTTCAATTACCTTATCCAGGTGAGGCTTTAAGATTTCTGAATGCTGGGCATAATCGAGCGTATTTTGCACAATTACCCGCGCCTGTTTGAGCGTTTGCTTTCCCAACAGGTTCGTTCCCCAGCCCGCCAGCCGGCTGAACCAGCCGCCGCTCATCACCAGGTCGCAGTGGTATGTCGCCACCAGGGGCTTCTTCAGTTGCTTTGCCAGGCGCGCGAAAACAAAGGACTCAAACTGCGGCATATGCACGTTCACCACATCCGCCCACGCAATCCACTTTTTCGCCAGGGTCTTCAAGTCTGGCATCAACACACCCTTGGAAAGCTTCATCCCCACTTTAACACGTACAATTTTTACGGCATCAAGGTTTTCTTCCAACGGCAGGCTTTTCTCATACTGCGAGGTCAGCACGCATACTTCGTACCCAAGTCCAAGCAAACCGCGCGCGAGCCTCAGCGCATAGACGGACAAGCCTGAGTTGTAAGGATGGAAATAAGTGGAGGTGATCAGCACTTTCATCCGAGTTTGCTACCCCCTGCCTGACTTCTGGTGCTTCGCACCAGCGAGCCCAGGTTTTCGCCCATCAGATAAATTCCGATCATGCCCAGGAAAATCGGAATGATGACCTGCACCGCGTGAACCACCAGCGCCATTGCCAGGGCGTCCGCTTTCCCCACACCCACAAGCGAATAGGCAGCCACAGCCCCAGCTTCAAATACACCCAAGCCTGCCGGCGCGGAAGGCAGCGCGTTCACAAAAGCGCTGGCTGGCGTGATCAAAAGCGGCCACCACCATTGAGGGTGATCCAGAATAGCATGCTGCAATATTCCAAACTCAACCATAGACATTACCCAACTGATCGCTAACAGCAGGAAAGCCGTGAAAAAAAGTTTAGGTTTCAGGAAGATCTGAAAGCCTGTCAGCAATTTATCCAGAGCCGGCAGTATTTTGTTTTTTATGAGCTTTTTTGATCCAAAACGGTGATCAAGCCAGCCAATAAGGTTTTCTCTGCGCCAGGCGCTGAAAAAAATAATTACACTGCCAATCAATAAGGCGATCGCAGTAATGATAACAACGCGCTTAAGATTGCTTTCTCCGACCATTAGCGGCAAAGTCGCCAGGAAGAAGAGTGAGCCGATCATAAGGTCCATCATGCGCTCGGTCACAATGGCAGCAAACACTTCCGGGTAATTGTGCTTGCCCTTGCCATGCCTCACCAGCAGCACCGCTCTGCCAACTTCCCCCAACCTGAACGGCAAAATGCTGTTAAGCAGGTAACCCGCGTTCATCGCCCAGAATGCCGCGGAAAACGTAAACTCTTTTCCAAGGATCAGCCAACAGACCAAGCCCCTAACGAGCAAACCAAGCGTAAAACAAGCAATGATCAAGACCATCATCAGAGGCGTTAAGGACCTGAAAGCGTTCAGAAATGCCTGCAGGTCTATCTGCCTAACCAGCAGCCAGATTGCCAGCCCGCTGATCAGCAGCGCCACAGCAAACCGCGCAAAATCGCCGGCGCGAAAGCCCTTGCTTGCTTCTGTCATCAATTCTCCAGCCGCAAAATCGCCATGAAAGCTTCCTGGGGGATTTCGACACTCCCAACCATTTTCATGCGCTTTTTTCCCCGTTTTTGCTTCTCAAGCAGTTTCTTCTTGCGGGTAATATCGCCGCCATAACACTTTGCCAACACATCTTTTCGCAAGGCTTTCACGTTCGCGCGGGAAATGACCCGCCCCTCAGCATAAGCCTGGATTGGGATGGTAAACAATTGCTGAGGAATGATGCCTTTCAGTTTGCTCACCAGAGCCTGACCTTTATGGTAAGCGTCCTGGCTGTGCACAATTGCCGTCAAGGCGTCTACCGGCTCTTCGTTCAGCAAGATTTGGAGTTTCACCAGATCCCCCGCGCGGTACTCCAGGAACTGGTAATCCATCGAGGCGTAGCCGCGTGTGTTCGATTTTAGCAGGTCGAAAAAGTCCACGATAATTTCTGACAGTGGAATTTCAAAGTTCAGTTGCACCCGGTTTGCCGCAGGATACTCCTGATCCACGTAGATCCCCCGCCGCTTGCGCGCCATCTCCATGATCACGCCATAGTAATCCGTCGGGCTGAAGATTTCCAGCGACATCCAGGGCTCATAGATTTCCTTAATTTTGCCTTCGTCCGGCAGATCTGCCGGCGAATCAATCATGATTGTGCTTCCATCGCTCAAATCAACCTTGTATTCCACCGACGGTGCGGTAAAGACCACATCCAGGTCATACTCGCGCTCAATTCGTTCCTGGATGATCTCCATGTGGAAAAGCCCGAGAAAACCGCACCTGAAGCCAAAATTCAGCGCTTCTGAAGACTCAGGTTCGTAGGTTAGCGAGGCGTCGTTGAGCTGCAACTTCTCCAGGGCTTCTTTAAGGTCGGAATAATCTTCCCCATCCACTGGGTACACTCCCGCAAAGACCATTGGCTTTGCCTTGCGATAGCCTGGAAGGGCTGCGTCTGCTGGCTTTGCGGCATTGGTGATGGTGTCGCCAACCCGGCACTCCGATACCGTTTTCAGTCCTGTCGCAATGTAGCCTACATCTCCAGCCCTCAACTCACCTATTGGTAACAAGCTTGGCGAGAAGATGCCAATTTCAACCGGAACGACCTTTGTCCCGGTTGCCATCATGGCAATCTTGTCGTCCGCCGTCAGGCTGCCGTCAAAAACCCTGACGTAAGCAATTACACCTTTGTAAGAATCGTAGTGAGAATCAAAAATCAAGGCTCTCAGGGGCTTTTCGGCAGAACGTTCCGGCGCGGGGATTTTTGCGGCGATTGCTTCCAGAACATCCTCAACACCCAGCCCGGTTTTGGCACTGATAGGAATAATTTCCTCCTCACCAACTCCAAGCAAAATCTTCAGATCGCGCTTGACTCCCTCTACATCTGCCGATTGCAGATCGACCTTATTAATCACAGGGATGATCACCAGGTTGGCATCCAGAGCCAGGTACAAATTTGCCAAAGTCTGGGCTTCAATACCCTGAGTCGCATCCACAACCAACACCGCCCCCTCGCAGGCATATAGCGCGCGGCTGACCTCATAATTAAAGTCGACATGACCGGGAGTGTCGATCAGGTTAAATTCATAATCCAGCCCATCTTGGGCGTCATAGATCATCCGCACGGCTGATGCTTTGATGGTCACGCCTTTTTCGCGTTCCAGGTCCATCGAGTCCAACACTTGGGCCGTCATGTCGCGGTCTGCGATTGTGTTGGTCATCTGCAGCATCCTGTCCGCCAGGGTAGATTTACCATGATCCACGTGTGCAATGATGCAAAAATTTCGTATTCTTTCCATAAGTCTCTCAGTATAGCTTATTATACCTTTACCATATCAACCATTACCCAAACCATTACCCAAACCATTACCCATCATTCGCAGGGCACAATGACGCTCTCCTGCCATCACAGCGATGCTGAAAAGGTTGCCATTTCGCCAAAAAAATAATTGTTCCATGTCGGAGTGAGCCCGCTCATCGCTCATAACAAACCAACATCCTATGGCGGGCTCATTCCGACCTACAAATCGCTTTGACCTACCGCCCACCACCTATCACCCATCACCTACCACTTATCACCTACCACCCACCACCCACCACCCACCACCCACCACCTATCACCTATCACCTACCACCTATCACCTATTCACCTTTTCACCTTTTCCACCGCCCCTTATGGTAAGATAAAACAAATGTTGAAAAATCTGATTGAAACACTTCGTCCTCGACAATGGACGAAAAATTTTGTCATTTTCGCTGGTCTCATTTTTGATCGCCAGCTCTTTTCAGTTGTGCCTGCGCTACGCGTTTTGGCTGCTTTCGGTATCTTCTGCCTGGTGTCTGGCCTCACTTACACCATCAACGACATCATTGATCTGAAAGCCGATCGGCAGCATCCCCAAAAATGTCACCGCCCGCTCGCGTCCGGTCGTCTCTCACTCAAGCAAGCAATCATCCTGGCGATTCTCCTGGCGCTTGTTGGTTTGAGCACCGGATTTCTTCTTTCATGGAAACTTGGGCTTATCTCCATCGCGTACACCCTTCTCATGCTCGCCTATTCCAAGTGGCTCAAACACATCATGATCGTCGATGTCATGGTCATTGCAGCAGGTTTCCTGCTGCGCGTTCTTGCGGGCATTAGTGTCATCCAGGTTAGCTTCTTTTCCCCGTGGCTTTTCATCCTGACCGCCCTGCTGGCGCTATTTCTGGGGTTTGGAAAGCGTATCGCTGAACTCAGGTTATTGGAAGGCAATGCTGGGGAATTCCGAAAGGTCCTCAACGGCTACTCGATTCCCCTCCTCAACCAGTATCTGATCGTGATGCTGGCAGCGATCCTGATCACTTACATGCTCTACACCTTCTCTGCGCACCCGCAGGGTCCTTCCTATGCGATGATGCTCACGATCCCCTTCGTCTTCTTCGGTATTTTCCGCTACATGTACCTGATCCAGAACTTCAACACAGCGTCTGCCCCGGAAGAAATATTGCTAAAAGACCATCCACTGCAGGCAGCCATCCTCCTTTGGGGTGTGGCAGTCATGCTGATTCTCTATCTAAGATACTGAGGTAAAACATGCCCGCAACAACTGCAACCGCTTGTGGAAAATTGATTCTATTTGGTGAGCACGCCGTAGTCTATGGCAGCCCTGCTATTGCCATCCCCCTTACCGGCCTCAAAGTACGCACCACTATCGAGCCAGCCATCGGTGAACCTCAAGGCAAGATCCATATCAAAGTTGCTGCGCTTGGTGTTGATAGTGACCTTGGCGAGCTTGAAAAAGATCATTTTCTCGCTCTCACCCTGAACCTCCTGTTTTCATTTTTGGGTCTCCGCCAATTCCCCACATGCCGGATTGTCATCACCTCTGAGCTGCCAATTGCTGCAGGGCTTGGTTCCAGCGCCGCAATTTCCATCTCACTCCTGCGTGCTATGTCGGCTTTTCTGGGTCATCCCTTAAAACCCCAGGAGCTCAACACCCTGGCTTTTCAGTCTGAGCAGGCTGTGCACGGTCGCCCATCTGGCATTGATAACACCGTGGTCACTTACGAGAAACCCATCTACTATCAACGTGGAGAGGTGATCGAATTCATCCAGCCAATCAGTCAATTTACCTTCGTTGTTGCTGATTCGGGCGTTCGCAAGTCCACCCGGGAATCAACCGCTCAACTGGCTCAGGATCTCGAAGCCAACCCCGAAGCCGTTCAACCCCACCTGGATGCGATCGCTGAATTGGTGCAGCAAAGCAAGCGCTCTTGCCAGATCGCGGATATTGAAGCCCTCGGCAAGGCGATGAACGCCAACCAGGAGCACCTTGCTGCCCTTCGGCTGTCCTGCCCACAACTGGACTCACTGATCCTGGCTGCTAGGCAGGCCGGCGCTCTTGGCGCAAAACTCACTGGTGGAGGCATGGGCGGTCATATGGTGGCGATTGTCAGGCCTGAAACTGAAGCCGCAGTCACGCAAGCCCTCATTGCAGCCGGCTCGCCAAATGTCTTTAGCACTTGCCTCCATCCAATGGACTAAACCCACATGTCTGACCAAAGCCTGACTTTCCTCAAGCTGGGCGGCTCCCTGATTACCGACAAAGATCAGCCCGAAACCGCCCTGATCGATCAAATCAAGAACCTGTTGACGCAGATTGCTGCCTGGCGCAAGGCTGACCCCTCCCAACGGCTACTGCTCGGGCACGGTTCAGGCTCTTTTGGTCATCATGCTGCTGCAAAGCACGGCACGCGCCAGGGTGTGCGCAGCCTGGAGGACGCTCTGGGTTACCAACAGGTCTGGTACAGCGCTCGCAGCCTGAATCAGATCCTCATCAATCAGGCACAGGCACTCCACCTGCCTCTCATCGCCTTTCCTCCATCTTCCTCGATCACAACCAACAATCGCGAAATCCACGTCTGGAATCTTCAGCCGATAATGCGCAGTTTCGAGATGGGTTTGATCCCTCTCGTTTATGGGGATGTCGTCCCGGACCTTACTCTCGGTGGTACGATCCTCTCTACCGAAGAGCTGTTCATCCATCTGGCTCGCTCTCTTCAACCGGACCGCATCCTGCTGGCAGGCAGAATTGAAGGCGTTTACGCTGATTTTCCGTTCAATCAACATCTTCTGCCCCATCTACCAGCTCATTCCAATTCATCACAATACCTGCAGGGCTCAGCCAGCCAGGATGTTACCGGCGGAATGCTCACAAAAGTCCAGTCAATGCAGGCACTCTGCCGTGAACTGCCCGGGCTATCAGTCCAGATCTTTTCAGCTGTTTCACCCGGGGCTCTCAAGCTGGCTCTCGATGGCGACACCCTCGGAACGATCATCAACTGATAAGCACAACCACAACGGAATGCACGTATAATACCCACAGAGGCATTAATGATTTATAGCAGACAACAATTAGAAGAACTGGAAGACCAAACCCTTGCCGCTTACGGTATTCGCAGCAAGGACTCCCGAGGTCGGAAATATCCTGAAGAAGAAGCGGACTACCGCACGCGCTTTCAGCGCGACCGCGAACGTGTGATCCACACCACGGCTTTTCGCCGGCTCGAGTACAAAACCCAGGTTTTCATCAATCATGAGGGTGATTATTACCGCACCCGCCTGACCCACTCGATTGAAGTCGCCCAAATAGGTCGGTCGGTTGCCCGCACTTTAGGCGCCAACGAAGATCTGGTGGAAACAATCTGTCTTGCCCACGATATTGGTCATCCCCCCTTTGGTCATTCCGGCGAAACCGCCCTGGCACGCCTGATGAAAGAGCACGGTGGCTTCAATCACAACCAGCATTCTTTGCGGATTGTGACACAACTTGAAAATCGCTACCCCGACTTTCCTGGTTTGAATCTCAGCTGGGAGGTCCTGGAGGGTATGGTCAAACACGAAACTGACTACGATATCGCGGATGCCCAGGATTATGACCCCGAGCTGCGCGGCAGTCTTGAAGCCCAGATCGCCAACGTGGCGGACGAACTGGCATACACTTCTCACGACCTCGATGACGGCTTGCGCTCAGGAATGATCACGCCCTCCCAACTGGACGGAATCGCCCTCTGGGAAATTGTTAACGAAAGCATCGGGCGTCGTCGTAATGAAGCACTTGATGGACTCTCCCGGCATCAAATCATCCGGCGCTTGATCAACTTCGAGATTACCGATCTGGTCCAGTCAATTGATCGCTACCTGCGAAAAAGCAAGGTTAGTTCCTCCCTCGATCTGCAAAAACTGCCGTTCAACGTAGCTGGCTTCAGCGAGGACATGTACCGCCGCAACCGTGAGCTAAAAGATTTTCTGTTTAACAAACTCTATCGTCATCATCGCGTCGTTCGCATGTCGGTCAAATCGGAACGCATCATTTCGGAAATCTTTACGATGTACCAAAAAACTCCTTCGGCTTTGCCGGAAGAAGTCCAGGAACTCATTCCACAGCGCGGTCTCGAGCGCACCATTTGTGATTACATCGCTGGCATGACCGATCGCTTTGCGATCGATGAACATCTGCGACTTTTCGACTCACAAACTTTACCTTAGGAGTAAAACACTGATCATGGCCCAAACGCCCCAAATTTTAACCCCTGCCGGGAAGGCAAAACTACAGGAAGAACTGGCGGAACTAAAAGGCCCCAGGCGCGAAGAAATTGCCCGCCGTTTAAAAAGCGCTATTGAAATGGGTGACCTTTCTGAAAACGCTGATTACCATGCTGCCAAGGAAGACCAAGGTTTTATTGAAGGTCGGATACAGCAAATCGAAGCCATCCTTTATTCCGCCACGCTGGTGGAAGAGTCTGAGATCAACACCTCCATCGTCCAGATCGGCAATACCGTGACCGTTCAGGAGGAAAACGAGCCTGAAGAGACTTTCATCATCGTCGGAGCCAACGAAGCTAACCCCCGTGAACAAAAAATTTCTTATGAATCTCCCATGGGCTCTGCCCTGATGGGGCACAAGAAGGGTCAGACAGTTGAGGTTGTCCTCCCCAACAATTCAGTCCTGAAAATCAAGATTCTGAAAATCGAATAATCCCTTTACCACATTAATACAAAATACAAATCGGGTTCCTTTGTGGAACCCGATTTTTTTGCTATCACCTATCACCGATCACCTATTTCCGATAAATTGCCAGCTCCACCGTGCTGCGCTGGAAATAACTATCCTCCGGCAGGGGCATGTCCCCATACATAACATCCACAATTCTTCCTTCCAAACGCAGTGTTGCAGTTTCGAGCACAAACTGCTTGTCGGGCTCTGCCAAAATTGGCTCACCTCTGATTTCCAAACGCTGCAGCGTGCTCGGATCCTCGTAACTATGCTTGCTCATCAAAACTTTCGTTACAGTTTGAATATCATTCTTATCGAAAAGCCAGATTTCAAAAGCAGAGATCTTCTTGGGTTCCCCCACCCCAATGATATCCGAGATGCTCACGCCGCATTCACCTAAAAATTCGCCATTTGGCGCGTCGAAGGTGAAAGACTCGTCGTAGCGATCATCCCCAAACACATATGTTGACATAAACTGTGCTACTGGTTTTTGTGCGGTAATCTCGTTGGATTGCTTGCTATTACTAAAGAAAGGCGGTTTAAAGACCGATTGGCTCTGCACAGGTGCGGCCACAGGCTCAGGCTCGGCTGCAGGGCGCATTGGCACTGCTGCAGGGCGCATAGACACAGCCGCAGTCTGCCTTGCTGCTGCAGGCGCAACACGATTTTTAGACGTATCGTCTTCCAGGGGCTTGCCTTCTTCCACGGGTCGCTCTTTGAAATAGTAGCGATAGGCAAGATACGCACCGACCCCGAGGATAGCCAGCAGCCCAAAACCCAACCACAAAAGAGTATTGGATTTTGCTGCCGGTTCAGTTACATTACCAGAGTCCAATTTGATTTCGGTGCCGTCCTGAAGCGTCAGGGGCGCAGGGCTGGTTGCCACTCCGCTGGATGGGGGTATGGCAATCCCCAGGGCGGTCGTGAATCGTGTGATCTGTTCTGTCGAGAGGAATCCTGGCTGCGCCAACAAATCGACCAGGGTTGACTCAGCCATCTCGCCCAATTCCCCATAAAGTTGGATAGCTTTTTCTTTATCGCCGTTCAGGGTATAGGTAGTGATCAAGTTGCGCAGATAATCCTGGCGCAAATCTGCCCGCAAATGCTCAGCGGAAGCATCAGTCCACTGCACAGGCAGAATCACCCACCCTATAATCAAACCAAGCACCAAACCGGCTACCGCAGCCGCGATTGCCAGGTTTCTTGGTACCTTTAGCTTCTCTTTTACATAGTTTAGTGTGTTTTCCATACCTGCACCTCAATGAAAATGTTATTCACTGCTTAAGGTGCAGGTTTTATACCAGTCATTCCAATTACTGCTGCAGCACGCCCTCATCGAGCTCAAATCGCGAGTGGCATTCACTACAGACAGCCTGCTTGCCATTTTTCGTGGTCAAGTTTCCGCCGCATTTAGGGCAAGCGCTTGCCACGGGCTTATCCCAGGAAACGTAATCGCATTCAGGGTATCGTGAGCAGCCATAAAATACTCTGCCCCGTTTACTACGTTTCTCTACCACATCACCCTTCTGACACTCCGGACAGGTCACTCCAATCTTTTCAAGCCAGGGTTCGGTATATTTACACTCTGGAAAGTTGGAACAACTGATAAATCGCCCAAATCGCCCAGTCCTCAAGACCAAATCCCCACCGCATTGTGGACATTCTCGTCCAATCAGTTCCGGTTTGAGCTTCGTTTTGGGCATGTTCTCTTTGGCATGATCAAGGCTCTCTTTAAATGGGGCATAAAAGTCCCTGATCACCTCCACCCAGGCTATGTCTCCCTGAGCAATTTCATCCAGCTTATCTTCCATGCCGGAAGTGAATTCAATATCCACGATCGAAGGGAAGTACTCCACTACCAGATCATTGACCAAAAATCCTATTTCGGTCGGAATAAGGCGTTTCGATTCACGGGTCACGTAGCCACGCGCCTGAATGGTGGTGATGATCGCGGAATAAGTGGAAGGTCTGCCAATTTTGTTCTCTTCCAGCACCTGGATCAGCGAGGCTTCCGTAAAACGTGGCGGCGGCTCGGTGAAATGTTGGCTTGGGTTCAGCTCAATCAAATGCTGCTTTTGCCCAAGCACCAGTTCTTCCAGGGGCAATTCAGTCTGATCTTCGTCCTCTTTTTCATCTTCCCCTCTTTGGGCAGCATACAATGCCCGGTAGCCAGGGAAAACAGTCTTGCTGCCACTCGCGCGGAACAAACAGGTTTCTTTTCCCATTTTTCCGGCAATATCAACCGTGATCGTTTCGATCTGCGCGGGAGCCATCTGGCTGGCAATAAATCGCTGCCAGATCAATTTGTATAACTTGTATTGATCACCGCTCAGATGACTTTTCATACTCTCGGGAGTGCGTTTCACCGATGTTGGTCGGATCGCCTCATGGGCTTCCTGCGCTGAAGCTGCCCTGGTGCGATAGACAGGCGCTTTGTTCGGAACGTAGCTATCTCCATATTTTTTGGCGATGTATTCGCGCGCTTCCTTCACCGACTGCGCCGAAACGTGCACTGAGTCGGTACGCATGTAGGTAATCAGACCGGTTTCGTCGCCGCCGCCAAGGTCAATACCTTCATACAACTGCTGGGCAACAGCCATGGTCTTCCTGGTCAGAAAGCCCAAACGCGTGGAAGCCTCCTGTTGCAGCGTGCTGGTGATAAAAGGCGCGCCAGGACGATACATCTTGGTGCTGCGATTAATCTTATCAAGCTTGTATGCTGCTTGTTCCAGCTTCTCAACCAGAGCCTTGGTCGTTTCTTCATCGAGTAGAACTGGATCTGAATCATTAACCTTGAAAAGCCGTGCCTTGTACTGTTTTTTGGTACCATCGGGTTCGAATAAAGCCGCTATTTTCCAGTATTCAACCGGTACAAAGGCATCGATCTCGCGCTCACGTTCCACTATCAGCCGCAAAGCCACTGATTGCACGCGACCAGCAGAAAGGCGCCCCTTCACCTTTGCCCACAGAATCGGGCTCACCCCATAGCCCACCAGCCGGTCAAGGATCCGGCGCGCTTGTTGGGCATCCACCAGATCCATATCAATCTCCCGCGGATGGGCAAAGGCAGCGTCAACTGCCTCTTTGGTAATTTCATGAAAGACTACCCGTTTCACCTTTTTCGGTTCCATTTGAGCAGAATCCATTAAGTGCCAGGCGATTGACTCACCTTCGCGGTCAGGGTCAGTCGCGAGAAACACCGTCTTGCTTCGCTCTGCGGTCGCTGTAATTTCCGCGACTAATTCTTTTTTCTCATTTGGAACACGATACTTAGGCGTGAAATCGTTTTCAACGTCCACACTCAGTTGCGATTTAAGCAGATCGCGCACATGCCCCACCGATGCCAGCACCTGGTATTCATTCCCCAGGAATTTGCCAATGGTGCGCGCCTTTGCCGGTGATTCAACGATCACCAGCGGTTTTCCATTCCCGGTTCGCACTTTTTTTCCATTACTGCTCTTGCGGACAGTTTTATTGGACGAAACTTTCTTGTTCGAGCTCTTGCCTGTCTTTTTTGGTGCGGATTTGGTCGGAACAACAGCTGGTTTCTCCAAACCTTCATGCGCTGGGGTCGCACCCATGCGGAAAAGCTTCGTGCCGCAGACCCCACAAACGCCGGTGGTCATTGCAGCTCCACGGCTGGTGAACCCAGGCTGCGCCTGAGTAATTTCTCTTTTTTCTTTACATTTAAAACAATATGCTTCCAAAATGACTCCCTTTGAAATTATGGTTCAAAAATAGCACGCCTATCATACCATAACCAAATTTTTGTCAAGTCTTGCAAATGTACGCCAGTTTACAGTTTTTAATTCGACGATGTCCTATGCGTAGGGGCGAAGCATCCTTGATTTTCAGAATCAGTGGCACATAGCATTTTTGTTAGGAAGCTTCGCCCACACGGTCTTGTACTACTTCAGATTCTGCTCCTGATATTAAGAGCATCGGATAGCTTTCAATCCGGCCGTGGCCATGATAACAATTTTTTCTATGAAGATCTAAGGTTCAAACACCTCGAAAGGCGATGACGCCGGCGAGAACAATTTTCTTGTAGGGGCACGGCCTGCCGTGCCCGCTTAGGATAACCAGTCGATTGGTCACATTTTCAGCGCGGTGGGACCAAGTCCCCCGCCGTACTGATGGGCTTCAGTCCATCCGCATAGTTCTCATTGCCAGTCCTGTATTGGGATACGCGGGGTTTTGCCTCTACATCCACCTGGCGTTTTGGCGGTAGACCATCCCCTGCTCCCGCACCACCAAGCCCTTCAACTCCATCATGGTCAAGGTCACGGTCAACTTCTCAACACTCATGTCCATCCTGACGCAGATTTCATCGATATGTAAAGAATCCTGACCCAAAATCCGCAGAACTGTGCGTTCAACATCGCTCATTTCTGGTTCCCGCGGCTTTTCCACCCTACTGCCCTCTTCAATCCGGAGCGCTTCCAAAACCGATTTCGGATTCGTCATCGGCATCGCCCCCTCACCGATCAAATCATTCGTCCCTCGGCTCATCGGCGAAAGAACCGAGCCAGGCACCGCGAATACTTCGCGGTTCTGTTCCACCGCAAATTTTGCTGTGATCAAGGCACCACTTTTCTCGCCCGCCTCAATCACAATTGTGGCGCGGCTCAACCCGGAAATGATCCGATTGCGTGGGGGGAAGTTGATCCCATCGGGTTTAGTTCCAGGCGCGTAATCACTCACAATTGCCCCTTGTTTTAGGATCTGTTCCGCCAGCCTGCGGTGCTCAGGAGGATAAATGATGTCCACACCGCTGCCCAAAACGGCAATCGTCCTGCCGCCTGCCTCTATCGCGGCATGATGTGCCAATCCATCCACACCTCTCGCCAGCCCGCTCACGATTGTCACGCCGTTGTGCGCCAGGTATTCAGCGGTATCCCGCGCGATCTGTTTGCCATAGGTGGTCACTTTCCGTGTTCCCACAATCGCAACCGCAAGGTTATCCGCTGCGGTGATGCTGCCTTTGTAAAATAAAACGGGTGGTGGTTGAGCGATTTCCTTCAGGTAGCTTGGGTATTCACTATCCTGCCAGGTTAAATAAGAAATCCCCTTGGCTTTCAACTGTTCAGGTAGGTCAAGAGGATCCAGATTTTTCCGTTTTTCAAGTATTTCGGCGACGTTCTTCTCGGATAAGCCTGCCGCAAGCAGCTCAGCTGACCCTGCCTGCCATGCCCGGCTCAAATCACCAAAAAAAGATAACAGTTTTCGAAATCTGACTGCCCCGATGCCCCTGACGTAACTGAACGCCAGCCAATACCCGGCCTCCCCCATCACCCCCTCAGCCCTTCCAGCAAATGCACGTCCATGCGTTTTTGCGCGAGGTCGACCTTCAGGATCACGTCCGGGATTGCCGGCAGCAAAAGTTCGCTGCCATCTGCCTGATCAATGATGTACACTTCGTTCGCGCCGGTTTCCATGATGGCAGCTAGCACGCCAAGGTCCTCGTTGCCTTCCCAAACCTGCATACCGATCAACTGGTGATGGTAATATTTGCCTTCAGGCAAGGGCGGCAGATCCTTCACCGCGGAGAACACTTCTTTTCCTACCAGCTCACGCACAGTTTCAGGGTTATCAAAACCTTCCAGCTTGAGTAATAACAAATCATGCGTCCAACGAGTGCCGCTGATTTTATTGGCTTGAAAATCAGAGCCAATGTAGATGGTTTTTCCTCTCCGGATCCTTTCCGGAAAATCTGAAAACACCCGCATGCTGATTTCCCCGCGCACACCGTGAGATTTTTGGAGCCTGCCGATTAATACGTAAGCAGGCTCAACCGGATCGATCGAGCCTGCTGTGTCTTGATATTGATCTGCCATCTCAGGCGTCAACCCAAATCTACCACATCCATGGTGACCTGCTTGCCAGAGCGTGCGGCAACAACCTTGAGGATAGCCCGCAATGAGTTTGCCACCCGTCCGTGTTTGCCAATCACCCTGCCAATGTCAGCTTTGCCGACCTGCAAGTCCAACTGAATAGTGTTCCCCTGACGATACTCGTCGACAAAAACCTGCTTTGGGTCATCCACGATCGATTGAGCCAGGAACTCCAGCAGCTCGTGTAGTTTGGATTCTTTCATAACTTGCCCCGTTATGCCTGTGGAGTGTGGGTGGTTTTAGGATTCTGAGTCAGAGCGCTGTAAACTACCTTAGCCTCAGCTAACAAAGTTTCTTTCTCTTCCCCAGCCTTAAACCGATTGAAGCGATCATCCAATTTAACAATTTTGAACAGTTTCTGCACAGATTCAGAAGGTTGGGCGCCGACGCTTAACCAGTGATAAATGCGATCTTCGTCAAAAACGATTGTCCCGGGTTGTGTCCGGGGATTGTAATGACCAACATTTTCAATAAAACGCCCATCGCGAGGGCTTTCCTTGTCTGCTACTACCACACGATACTGAGGTTGGTGAGCTGAACCCACCCGACGTAAACGAATACGTACCATTTTTTACTAATACTCCTTGACCTATAATCTATTTCTTCCTGGCTCCGACAAAGGCTGAGAGAATGCTGAAGGGGCATTTCCTTCTTCTATGCTCAGGATTAACCAAATAACCTATTAATATTACCACGTCCACCGGATTTTTGGAAACGTTTCATCAGGTTCTGTATATCCCGGAATTGTTTCATCAGTTTGTTCACATCCTGGACATCTTTACCACAGCCAGCCGCAATTCTCCTTCTTCGGCTCGCGTTCAGAATGCGAGGATCCTGTCTTTCTTTTGGCGTCATCGAGTTGATGATCGCTTCCACCGTTTTGAGCTGATCCTCAGCCTCGTGGGGGTCCACCGACTTTGCCACGGTGCTCAACTGCCCGGGCAGCATCCCCAACACCTGCGAGATCGGCCCCATTTTCTTGATCTGACGTAATTGATTAGCGAAATCCTGCAGGGTAAACTGCCCGGTCAGCATTCGCTCGGCTTCCTTGACGTCCACCTGTCCGTCATAGGCTGCCTCTGCCTTCTCGATCAGACCAAGCATATCGCCCATCCCCAAAATCCGGGATGAAATCCGGGTGGGATCGAACACTTCCAGCGCGTCCAATCCCTCACCTGTTCCCAGGAATTTGATCGGGATGCCTGTCACCTCACGAATGGAGATTGCAGCACCCCCGCGGGCGTCACCGTCAATCTTGGTGAAAATCAGACCGCTTATTGGGATCACGCCGTAGAAGCCTTTCGCGACATTCAGCGCTTCCTGACCGATCATCGAGTCCACTACCAAAAGGATCTCCTTCACCGGCACGGCCTCATTGAGGGCCTTCAGTTCATCCATCAGGGCATCATCTAATTGCGAACGCCCGGCGGTATCCAGGATTACGACGGAATAAGCGCCTTTCCTTGCCATCTCAAAGGCGCTTTTTGCAATTTGCACCGGCTTTGCGCCCTCAACACTGTGCACTGGCACGTCAATCCGCTCTCCCAAAGTTTGAAGCTGCTTGATAGCTGCCGGACGGTAGATATCAGCCGCCACCAGCATAACCCTCTCACCTTTTTGGCGCAGTTGCTTTGCCAGTTTCGCGGCTGCTGTCGTTTTACCAGAGCCTTGCAAGCCCGCCAGCATGATCACATGCGGCTTCTCACCCCGCAGATTGAGCGGAGCAGGCTGCCCGAGCGTTTTGATAAGCTCTTCGTTGACAATTTTGATCACCATCTGGGCTGGGTTGAGCGCTTTTGAGACTTCCGACCCGATCGATCGCTCTTTCACGCGGTTGGTAAACGCCTTAACCACGGCGTAATTCACATCTGCCTCAAGCAGTGCCAGCCGCACCTCGCGCATCGCCTTTTCAACATCCTCTTCACTCAGCTTTCCGTGCCGGCGGAGGTTGTCAAAAACAGCTGTCAGTTTGTCAGTCAAATTCTCAAACATCGCAAATTCCTGTCCAAATACTCTTGTAATATCAACCCCCTATCATACCGCAAACCGCCCCGCTTTCAAAACAATCTCAAACCGAGCATACATATTTACTTTTCTTCAAGATCCAACATTCGAATGATTTCGGGGAGGAACGAAATAGATGACATTTTACCCCCTCCAGCGAAGCGATGGTCGAAGATCCGTGTTGCGCAGCAACAGAGAGAAAGGGGACGAAGGGGGTGGGTCAGTACAGTGAGATTTTGCTTTATGTCTTCAGCAGGTCCTGAGACGTCAACTTCCAATTAGCTGAAACAGATCTGCAAACTCCCCGTAAAAAAAGCAGATAGACAGCAGAAATATTTCGATTCCGAAACTTAATGCCACAGAAAGTGTTCTTACACTAAGACATATAGATGGAGAATAAACATGAACAAAGTAGCAGTCATCACTGATAGCACCGCAGCCATCCCCGACTCAATTGCCCGTGAGCACAACCTCACCGTTGTGCCACTTAACCTCGTGTGGAATGGTGAATCTTACCTTGATGGAATTGAGATCACTCCCGTGGAATTTTACGAGCGCCTGGTCAAGTCCGACACTATACCCACCACTTCGCAGCCTTCCGTCGGAATGTTTGCCAAAATCTTCAAAAACCTGATCGATCAAGGTTACGACATTCTTACAATTGTTATTTCCTCCAAACTTTCCGGCACCTATCAATCGGCTATCCAGGCTGCGGCTGACTTCCCCAAAAACCGCATCACCGTTATCGATAGCCTTCAGGCGTCCATGCCGCTTACTCTCGCTGTCCTCATGACCGCCCAGGCAGCCCAGCGCGGCGCCACACTGCTCGAATGTACCAATCTTGCGAAAGATCTCTGCCAGCGGGTGCGTATCCTTTTCATCGTCGATACGCTCGAATATCTCCACAAAGGTGGACGGATTGGCGGCGCTGCCCGTTTGATTGGCACGGCTCTCAAGATGAAACCAATTCTCGAGCTCAAGAACGGAGAAATTGATTCACTTGAAAATGTCCGCACTTTCAAGAAAGCAACCGAGCGCGTATTTCAAATCGCTGAAACTGAGCTTGGCAAACAGGGCACAATCGAGTACCTGGGTATCGCCACTGCGAATGTTCCGCAAATTGTGGGTGAATTTACGAACATGGCGCACCAGCGGTTCCATGTCCGCAACGAGTTTGTCGGATTGATCAGCCCGGTTATTGGCACTCATGTCGGTCCTGGCACCGTGGGCGTCGCCTATATTCCTGCCAAAAAAGCCTAACTCTCCTAAATCATCATCATCAAAGCCTGGTCTTCCAGGCTTTTTATTTACTCCGTCCTATCCTGGCACCCATCACCTATCACCCATCACCAATCACCTACCACCTATCACCTACCCCCTACCACCTATCACCTACAACCCATCACCCCCCTATCATCTATCCTTTGATACAATAATGCCAGCTCACCTAAAGAAAAGGACCTTAGTCATGTCGATTGCAGAAAAAATTGGTGTCCATGTTCCTGAAGTTCTCCTGCCGGTTAAGGAGATCGATCCTCATAAGTGGGCGGTGATTGCCTGCGATCAATTTACTTCGCAGCCGGAATATTGGGACAAAGTCGCTCAAACCGTTGGAGATGCTCCTTCAACCTTCCACCTGATCCTCCCCGAAGCCTGGTTGCATGCCCCGGACGTGAAGGACCGTATCCGCAAAAGTCAACAAGCCATGCAGGATTATCTCGACAATGGAATTTTGGAATCCCACAAAGGTTTTGTTTTTGTTGAACGCCAGGTTGCGGACAAAGTTCAGTCAGGGCTGGTCGTCGCGCTCGACCTGGAATGTTACGACTACAACAAGGGCTCCCAAACACTCATCCGCGCCACCGAAGGCACCATCCTTGACCGCCTTCCCCCACGCATGGAAGTCCGCCGCGACGCTCTGCTCGAATCCCCTCATATCCTTGTGCTCTACGATGATCCGAAAGGTGTTGTACTTTCTGAAATTCTCGCGCGAAAGCAGGAACTTCCACTTGCCTACGACTTTGAACTGATGGCTGGCAGTGGTCATCTTGCGGGACGGCTCATTGAAGATCCTGCTCTGATCGATAGCGTCCTCGAAGGACTGAACTCTCTCATCGAACCCACAAACTACGCGCAAAAATATGACCTGAAAGATGCAGAATCCCCCTTGCTCTTTGCCATGGGCGATGGAAACCACTCCCTCGCAACTGCCAAAGCCATCTGGGAGGAACTCAAACCCCATGCAAGCCCGGACCATCCTTCACGTTACGCGCTAGTCGAGCTGGTCAACCTGCACGATCCTTCCTTAAATTTTGAGCCCATCCACCGCATGCTGTTCAATCCTGGGGAAGATTTTGAGACAAGCCTGCAGTTGTTTTTTGCTGAAAAGCTCACCCTTGAATCCATCGCGGACATGCCCACCCTTATCTCTGAAGTCTCAAAATCCACCTCCACCCAGCAGCGGTTTGGCATGATCCAGCCCGACTCGTACATCCTGATTACTCTTGATCACCCGATCCACAACCTCCCCGCCGGCAATTTGCAGCAGTTCCTTGACCTTTACCTCAAAAGCCATCCCAACACTAAGATCGATTATGTCCATGGAGATGATACGGTAGATGAACTGGGACGCAAGCCCGGAAATATTGGCTTCTTCCTGCCCCCCATAAGTAAGGAATCATTCTTCCGGTCGGTCATCGTAGATGGTGCCCTTCCGCGAAAAACCTTCTCGATGAACCATGCCAGGGACAAGCGCTTCTACATGGAATGCCGGAAAATCAAACCTTGACGCCTCGAACAAGTGTGCTATATTTAACCTATCCAAACTAATAGATCTGGGAGAAACAATGGCTGCCCGAAAAGCATCAACAACAAGCAAACAACAAGCTACTGACCAAAACATGGAAGAAGCAAAAAAGGTCGTGCTCGATCGCGCCTTAAGCGATATCATCAAAAAATATGGCGAGGGCAGCATCATGCGCCTTGGCGAAGCTCATCAAATGCAAGTGGAAGCTATTCCCACCGGCTCCCTTTCGCTGGACGTCGCGCTGGGCGTCGGGGGCATCCCCAAAGCTCGCATTACTGAGATTTACGGTCCTGAGTCCTCCGGTAAGACCACCCTCTGCCAGCACATCGTCGCAGAGTGCCAGGCACGCGGCGGCACCGCGGCTTTCATCGACATGGAACACGCTCTCGATCCTGTCTACGCTGCCAAATGCGGTGTCAAAATCGATGAACTTCTCATCTCTCAGCCAGATACCGGCGAACAGGCACTTGAAATCGCCGAGACGCTGGTGCGTTCAAGCGCTGTGGACCTGGTCGTCATCGACTCTGTCGCCGCCCTTGTGCCGCGCTCGGAAATCGAAGGGGATATGGGCGACCCCACCATGGGCGTCCAGGCACGCCTTATGTCCCAGGCGCTGCGCAAGCTTTCGGGCGCGATCAACCAGACCAAGACCGCCGTGATCTTCACCAACCAACTGCGCCAAAAAATTGGCGTCATGTTTGGCAACCCGGAAACAACCACCGGCGGCATGGCGCTGAAATTTTACGCGTCTGTCCGGCTTGACGTCCGCCGTGTTCAGTCCATCAAAGTCGGCGCCGAAATCGTGGGTAACCGCGTACGTGTGCGCGTGGTGAAAAACAAAGTTTCAGCCCCCTTCCGTTCTGCAGAATTCGACATCATGTACAACGAAGGCATCTCCAAGTCTGGCGACATTCTTGATCTGGCTACCTCCCTTGAGGTTATTGACAAGCGCGGCTCTTTTTATTCCTACAAGGATCAGCGCCTTGGGCAGGGACGTGAAGCTTCCAAGAATTACCTGGTCCAGAACCCGGAGATCATGCAGGAAATTGAGGATTCTGTCCGTGCCCTGGCCAATACTGAGGTGCTCAGCGGCACATTTGACATTTCAGGCGATAGTGGAGATGATTTAAGCGACGGCGATTCTTGATCCGTAGACACTAAATTATGAAGGTTTTGTGGTTTTGAAATGCGAAATTGAGGTCAAAACCGCAAAACCTCATTTTATTTGCTTAGAGTGGGTCGGCGTCAGATACTCTTAACCCACCTGACCGTATAAATAGCCAATCGACCACTAACATTTATTCCATTGCGAACACAGCAGTATGTGCCCGCATGACAGGGTATGGCGATTTGCTTGAAAATCTGTCATAGGGAACCTCATTTGTGAAGCGATCTAAACTGCTAGCCGATCACACTAATAAAGTTTCGACAGCCACCCTTTTCGTTAGTTTGCATATATTTCAGATTGCCACACTTGAGAGATTTAAAGCCGGATTGAAAATCGCAGTCCGGCCTACGGTAAAGAAAAAAAAGGAGCTGGCTTTCACCAACTCCTTCCACCTTCAAACCTAAAATCCTACGTTCCCTCTTCCCAGGAACCGAGGTATTTCACCTGCTCGTCGGTCAGCTTGTCGATCTTTACACCCATCGCAATCAGTTTGAGGCGCGCGATCTCGCGGTCAATCTCTTCAGGTACGTTGTAAACCTTCTTTTCAAGTCCGTCCGCGTTTTTGATCATGTACTCTGCTCCCAAGGCCTGGTTGGCAAAAGACATATCCATCACCGACGCGGGGTGCCCTTCGGCGGCTGCCAGGTTGAGCAATCGGCCTTCACCGAGGATGTTGATCACCCGCCCATCCTTCAGTTCGTAGCTTTCCACAAAAGGTCTCACCAGCCGCTTGGCAGTTGCCATCTCTTCGAGGGCGGGGATGTTGATTTCCACATTGAAGTGACCAGAATTACCGACCAAAGCGCCGTCCTTCATCACCTCAAAGTGGTGCTTATCCACCACGTTCAGATCGCCAGTCAGCGTGATGAAAATATCGCCTATTGGCGCGGCTTCCATCATGGGCATCACCCTAAATCCGTCCATAACGGCTTCGAGTGCCACCATCGGATCCACCTCAGTCACGACCACGTTCGCGCCCATACCCCTCGCGCGCATCGCCAGACCGCGTCCGCACCAGCCATAGCCAGCCACCACGAAGGTCTTGCCAGCCAGGAGCACGTTCGTCGCCCGCAGGATGCCATCGATTGTGGACTGCCCTGTGCCGTAGCGGTTATCGAAGAAGTGCTTGGTCATGGCGTCGTTAACCGCCATCACCGGGAACTCCAGCATCTTATCCGCTGCCATCGCGCGCAGCCGGATCACACCAGTGGTCGTCTCTTCCGTGCCGCCGATGATGTTTGGGAGCAGGTCACGCCGCTCTTTGTGGATCGTGCTCACCAAATCCGCGCCATCATCCATGGTGATGTGCGGAGCGTGGTCAATTGCGGCGCGCAGGTTTTTGTAGTAAGTCTTGTCGTCCTCGCCCTTGATCGCGTAAACCGGGATCTCGTACTGCGAAACCAATGCGGCAGCCACGTCATCCTGCGTCGAAAGTGGATTGGAGGCCGTCAACACGATATCCGCGCCGCCAGCCTGCATCGTGCGCATCAAGTTCGCGGTCTCAGTCGTCACGTGCATACAGCAAGACATGCGAATGCCCTCAAAAGGTCGTTCGCGGCGGAAGCGCTCTTCCAAAATCGCCAGCACTGGCATCTCGCGTGCCGCCCAATCCATCCGGCGGCGTCCGCCTTCTGCCATGTTTAAATCTTTAATGTTGTAATTCTCCATTGCCTCTCCAATAATTTAGTTTTTAAATCTCATCCAGCAAGCCTTCATCATCGAAGTGCTCACGGTAAAATGCAACAAACTCAGGCCAAGTGTACTTGTGACACTGTGGTCCTACTTCCTTTATACAATACGCCGCGGCTGTATTGCCGATCTCAACGCAGACCTTCAGCGGCAGTCCTGCCATGTAACCCCGCAAAAAGCCGCCCCTAAAAGCGTCCCCCACTCCGGTCGGGTCCTTTACGTCCAACCCGCCAATCGCCGGCACCACGCAGTCCACCCCTTCTGCCACGACGCGCGCACCGTGTTCGGCTAATGTTACCACTGTAAATGCCGGTTTTGCCAGGATCTCTTTAGCGCTCCAACCAGTGTGCTTCTGCATAAGCTCAAATTCATACTCATTGATGAACATTCCGTGCGCATTTTCCACTCCGTCACGCATCACGTCAGCGTCCAGGCTGATGATCTGCTGACCCGGGTCAAACAGCATCCTTAGCCCCAGTTCCGGTGCTTCAGAGATGTAGCGCTGCATTGTCCGCGGATCTGTAGGCGAGACCATCACAAAATCATCCGCCTCAAAATCCGCTTCCGCTAGGGGTAAATCAGCCGAGTCTGCCATCGCGCCGGTATAAAAAGTGGAGATCTGCGCGTTCGAGCGATCGGTCGTGGCAAAAAACGAAGCCGTAAATTTTTCAGGGATGATCTTTACGCCGCTGGTATCCACTCCCAACTGCTCCAGCCGTCGGGCGTAGTCGCCAAAATCCTGCCCGGCAGTCGAGAACAAATAGGCATTGCCGCCCAGCATCGCCAGGGTATAGGCAATATTCGGACCCACTCCTCCATCCTGCTTGATCATGTCGTGCACCAAAAATGACAACGATATCTTGTCCAGGTGCTCAGCAATCAGGTGATCCTTAAATAAACCAGGAAACTGCATTAAATAATCAAAGGCGATCGAGCCGGTCAATATTACTTTCATGCTTATCTCTCCCTGTCAATCCGGGTCTCACCCCGGAAAGTTGGTTTGAACAGTATGCCGTCTGCCGGCTCTCTCCGATCGATCAAACGGGTCGTCTGGCAGCGCTTTACGGTAAATAATCTCATTTTACTGGGGATGAGCGCTTGTTGGCGAACGAGTTTTGAGCGGTGTGTAGCATGCCACTCAGGGGCTGTCATGTTTCCTCACAAAAAGACGCCATCCGGCGCTTGTCAATGCCAATAGTCTATCACGGCTGGGGGTAAGTGTCAAAAAAATATAGAGGAGGGTGTTGAAAAACAAGTTCAAAATTGACGTTTTAGGCAAAATATGATTCAATTAGAACAGTCTAATCCCAACCCTGAGAGGCAACGATGGAAAAACAACGGTATGTAGAAAGCGGCGAGAATTCCTTTTACGGGCAGTATCTCTATGATCAGATCGTGCCTGACAAACATTTTCTTCGCATGCTGAACGAAATCATCGACTGGAAACGCTACACCCGCAAGCTGATCCGCTTATACAAGGGGGAAGGGGTGGTTGGTCGTCCAC
>DDWY01000053.1:0-3825 GCA_002347705.1 Anaerolineaceae bacterium UBA2274
ACCTGGGAGTCGAATTTGGCGCGAAGGTGTACGTGTTCTGGGGCGGACGTGAAGGCACGGAGACCGACAGCAGCAAAAGCGCGGTCGATTCGATCAAGCGCAATCGTGAAGCGCTGAATTTCCTGTGTGAATACAACCTGGACAAAGGCTACGGCTTGAAGTTTGCCTTGGAAGCCAAACCAAATGAACCGCGCGGGGATATCTATAACCCCACCACGGGTCACATGCTCGGCTTCATTGCCACACTGGATCACCCCGAGATGGTCGGCGTCAATCCGGAAGTTGCGCACGAACACATGGCGGGCATCAACTTCATGCACGGTGTGGCGCAGGCCTGGGAAGCTGGCAAACTCTTCCACATTGACCTGAATGATCAATATCCGGGCCGCTACGACCAGGATTTGCGCTTTGGTTCGCGAGACATCAAAGCCGCCTTCTACCTGGTGAAGTTCCTTGAGGATGTCGGTTACGACGGTTCCAAACACTATGATGCCCATGCCTACCGCACCGAAGATTACGAAGGCGTCAAGGACTTTGCGCGCGGCTGCATGCGCACTTACCTGATGCTGAAGGAGAAGGCTGCCCAGTTTAATGCCGACCCGGAGATCCAGGCGATCCTGGCAGAGATCAACGAGGAAGCCCCCGCTCTTACGGCATTGTTCGGAAAATATTCCCCAGAAAAGGCTGAAGCTATTAAAGCCTTGGATCTTGACCGCGTCGCCATTTCCAGTCGTGGACTAAAATATGAACGCCTTGACCAGCTGACCATCGATCTGCTGCTCGGCATGCGTTCGTAGACTTACACTCATCAGAGAATCGAAAGAGACAACCATGACCCCAACCCCTACTCACATCAAAAAAGGTGTCAGCGATTTATTAGCGCAAATGACCCTCCAGGAGAAGATCCGCCAACTCGGTGGATATTGGTTTTACGAGCTGCAGACCAAGGGGCAACTGGACCCGGAAAAGGTCAGGGTGAAGCTGAAAGATGGGGTGGGGCAGATCACGCGCATTGCTGGCGCGGGCAACCTGACGCCTTTGGAGGCTGCCAAAGCTTATAACCAGATCCAGAAGTTCCTGTTGGAAGAAACCCGCCTGGGAATTCCGACCATCAACCACGAAGAATGCTGCTCTGGTTTGATGGCGCTGGAGAGTACCGTCTACCCGCAAATGATTGGCCTGGCCAGCACGTTCCAGCCTGAGCTTGCGCGAAAAATGACGCAGCAGATCCGCAGGCAGATGCTCGCCATCGGCGCGCGCCAGGGGCTGGCACCGGTGCTGGATGTGGGCCGCGACCCGCGTTGGGGGCGGATTGAGGAAACCTTTGGCGAAGATCCCTTGCTGGTAAGCCAGTTTGGCAAAGCCTACATCCAGGGGCTGCAGGGGGAGGATCCTGAGCAAGCCGTAATGGCAACCGGCAAGCATTTCATTGGGCACGCTTTTTCGCAGGGGGGGCTGAATTGCGGCCCGGTGCATCTGGGCAAACGAGACCTTTGGGACATCTACATGGCGCCATTCCAAGCCGCGATCCGCGACGCGGGCTTGATGTCGATGATGAATGCCTATCCTGAGTTGGATGGCGAGCTGGTGGCTGCTTCGAAGCGCATCCTGACGGAGCTCCTGAGGGATTCGCTGGGCTTTGATGGCGTGGTTGTCTCTGACTATGAAGCCGTGGTGATGATCCACACCTATCACAAATCTTCTCCCACCCGCAAAGACGCTGCAGTCAGGGCACTGGTTGCGGGAATTGATGTGGAACTGCCCACATTTGATTGCTACATGCCCGGTTTGCAGGAAGCGCTTGAAGCAGGCGAACTTTCGCTTGAGACGATTGACCTGTCTGTCGCGCGCCACCTGACCAAAAAATTCGAACTGGGGCTGTTTGAAAATCCGTATGTGGATGAAAACGCCGTGTTGGCTGAATTTGAAACGCCTGCCAACCGCGAGCTGGCAAAAGAGATTGCCGGGCAAAGCCTGGTGCTGCTCAAAAATGATGGAACATTACCGCTCAAAGAAACGCTTAAGAAAATCGCGCTGATTGGTCCGAATGCTGATAACAAGCGCTGCATGTTGGGCGACTATTCTTACTCAGCTGTGCTTGAGCTGATGCATCAGGATCCGCCAAGTGGGTCCGGCTACGAGGGCTTGACGCAGGCGGATATCGAAAAAATGCCGGTTGAGATCCCAACTGTGTTTGAGAGCCTCAAGCAGGCTCTTCCGGTCCGAATGGAAGTAGCTTACGCCAAGGGCTGCGATATCACAGGCACGGACAAATCCGGCTTTGCGGAGGCGGTTGAGCTTGCGCAGGAGGCCGATCTGGCAGTGCTTGTGCTCGGACACAAATCCGGATTGGCTTATGACTGCACCACGGGTGAATTCAGGGACTCAACAGACCTTGGCTTACCCGGCGTGCAGGCGGAATTGTTGCAAGCGATCCTTGAGATTGGCAAGCCAGTCGTGCTGGTCTTGATCAATGGGCGGCCTTTATCTATTCCGAGTTTGATTGAAGCCTCCAACGCGGTGCTCGAAGCCTGGGTTCCGGGTGAGGAGGGCGCGGGCGCGATCGTCAGCGCGCTCTTGGGGGAACTCAATCCCGGCGGAAAGCTGCCGGTTTCGATCGCGCGTTCGGTTGGGCAGGTGCCGGTGTTCTATAACTATAAACCTTCCGGCATGCGCTCCAACATCTATGGCGATTATGTCAATGAATCCGTCAAACCGCTGTTTCCTTTTGGGCACGGCTTGAGCTACACCCAGTTTGAGTACAACAATCTGAGCCTCGATAAAGAGGGCGCCGGTCTGGATGAAGCCCTGCGGGTTTCGTTGGATGTGAGCAATATTGGCAAAGTAGCTGGCGATGAGGTTGTGCAGCTCTACACCAGCGATGAATACGCTGAGTTCCCGCGACCGGTCAAGGAATTGCGCGGATTTGTGCGCCTGCATTTGCTGCCGGGCGAGAAGAAGAGCATCCATTTCGATCTGCCCGTCAACATGTTGGCATACTATGCTGAGGGTCTGAAATTGGTGTTGGAACCGGGGACCGTGAAAATCCTGGTTGGCAGCTCCTCGGAGGACATCCGCCTTCAAGCTGCGTTCGAAGTGAGTGGTGAGTCAAAACAGATAGTGAAAGACCGCGTGTTAGATTGCCCGGTCACAGTGATCCAATAGGAAGGTTTACCATGGCATACTTTTTGGGGCTTGATGTTTCCACCACCAGCAGCAAAGCTCTGCTCATCGACCAGATGGGCAAAGTTTTGGGCGCGACTTCTTCGCCGCACACGCTTTCTTCCCCCAAGCCGCTCTGGTCCGAACAGGATCCCGCGCAGTGGTGGCAGGCTGTGGTTCAGAGCATTCGCAATGTCATCAGTCAGACGGGAATCCTGTCCAGTGAGATCGAAGCAATCGGTCTCACGGGTCAGATGCACGGCCTGGTGCTGCTGGACGCGGACGGCGAAGTGCTGCGACCTGCCATTTTGTGGAATGATCAACGCTGCCAGGCGCAGTGCGATGAGATCCATCAAAGGGTCGGCAAGCAACGATTTATCCAGATCAGCGGCAACGTTGCCCTAACAGGCTTCACCGCCCCGAAGATCCTCTGGGTGGCTGAAAACGAGCCTGAAATTTACGCCCAGACTCGCCATGTCCTTTTACCCAAAGATTACATCCGCTACAAACTAACGAGCGAATTTGCGATGGACAAGGCGGATGGCTCAGGGACTGTGCTGTTTGATCTGAAAGCCAGGAACTGGTCTGAGGAGCTGCTCGAAACGCTGGATATTCCGCGCGAATGGATGCCCCCGACTTACGAAGGTCCGGAAATTACCGGCC
>DDWY01000053.1:3895-26212 GCA_002347705.1 Anaerolineaceae bacterium UBA2274
ATCATTGGGCTGACTGTTGGAACGAGCGGGGTGATCTTTGCCAGCACCCCTGCGCCGCTAATTGAGCCGGAAGGTCGGCTGCATGCTTTTTGCCACGCCGGGCCGGGTCTGTGGCACTTTATGGGTGTGATGCTATCCGCTGCCGGTAGTTTGCAGTGGTACCGCGACACCCTGGCTCCCGAAGTCAGTTTTGACGATCTGCTGCGCGAGGCGGAAACGGTGCCAGCAGGCAGTGAGGGATTGCTGTTTCTGCCTTATTTGAGTGGCGAACGTACCCCCCACCCAGACCCATTAGCCCGGGGCGCTTTCATCGGTCTGACCCTGCGCCACACGCGCGGGCATATGACCCGCGCTGTCCTGGAAGGCGTCGCTTTCGGCTTGAAAGACAGTTTCAATCTGATCCGGGATGCCGGTTTGGAGAGCGTCAGCCAGGTGCGCGCTTCGGGTGGGGGAACGAAGGGTGCCTTATGGCGCCAGATTTTGGCAGACGTGCTTGAGAGCGAGCTGGTCAGCGTCAATACTGCTGAAGGAGGGGCTTTCGGAGCCGCGCTTCTGGCTGGGGTGGGGCGAGGCGCATGGCCGGATGTGGTCACAGCTTGCCATGAAACCATCCAGATTACGGGAAAGACCGATCCCAACCCAGATAATTTCGAGGTTTATCGGCACTCCTATCAACTCTACCGCGAACTCTACCCGTTATTGAAATCTACTTTTAAACAACTTACTTGATCAACAAAGGATAAACGCCATGACATCATTGATTAAATTCCCAAAAAACTTCCTGTGGGGGACTGCCACTTGTGCTTACCAAATCGAAGGCGCGGTTAAGGAGGACGGCAGGGGAGAGTCAATCTGGGATGTGTTTTCCCATACGCACGGGAACACATTCAACGGGGATACCGGAGATGTTGCCTGCGACCACTATCACTGCTGGCGGGAAGACATCCAACTGATGAAATCCTTGGGCTACAAAGCTTACCGCTTTTCGATTGCCTGGCCGCGCATTTTGCCAGAAGGGCGCGGCAGGATCAATCAGCCCGGCCTGGACTTTTACAACAGGCTGATTGATGGGCTTTTGGAAGCGAATATTCAACCTTTGGCGACCCTCTACCACTGGGATTTACCAGCCGCTTTGGAGGGAGCCTGGCTGAACCGTTCGGTCGTGGATGCCTTTGCCGAGTATTCAGGCTTGGCAGCACGCCATTTCGGCGATAGAGTGAAATTGTGGTTCACCATCAATGAGCCCTGGTGTGCCAGCCATCTGAGCTATACCTTTGGTGAACACGCACCGGGAATGAAAGACCGCTCCAAGGGCATTCTGGCAGCTCACCACCTCCTGCTGGCTCACGGGGAAGCGGTTAAGGAATTGCGTAAGGCGATCCCGGACGCGCAAGTTGGGATCGTATTGAATATGAGCCCGATACATAATGACCCCGATGCTCCGGTTAGTGAGGACAGAATTCGTTTTATGGACGGCGAGCTCAACCGCTGGTTTGCAGATTCCCTCTATGGGCGCGGCTATCCCCAGGATATGCTGGAGGATTATGTGCGCATGGGTGCGCTGGAGTCAACTCAGCCCGATTTCATCAAACCTGGCGACATGGAACTTATCGCGGCGGAAACTGATCTCTTGGGTATTAATTACTATACGCGGGTATTTGTTTCAGAAGACTCAAATGGGGTTCATAACGAGAATCGGGATGTGCCAAAGACTGATATGGGTTGGGAGCTCTATCCGGAAGGTCTGTATGAAATCCTTGAGCGGGTGAACCGGGAATATCACCCCAAGCAGCTCATGGTCACGGAAAATGGCGCCAGTTATGCCGATGGTCCTGATGAGACTGGCAAAGTCCATGACCAAAGGCGCATTGATTACCTTCAGACCCACATCCGTCAAGTCTGGCAGGCGATTCAGGCTGGCATTCCAGTCACGGGATACTTGCAGTGGTCCTTGATGGATAACTTTGAGTGGGCCAGGGGATATTCCCAGCGGTTTGGTGTCATTTACGTGGATTACAAAACTCAAAAACGCACCATCAAAGACAGTGCTTACTGGTTTAGCGATTATATTAGAAATGTATTATCTTTTGACTGATCAGTGGAATGTAATGAGTATCAGGATGGGATAAAACCTAAAAATCCACAGCCTGATGGCGATGGAGATTGAATTGCTTGCAAACTAAGTATGTACCGACTTTTTTTGGAGGTATTTTGCTGACACCCTCGCTATCTGAACCTATTGGGGATTATGTAAGCATACTCAGTGAAACGTTTTATAAAATCAGCATCATGATACCATGCCGCCTTTTTTTATGAGTATCGTCAGTGGGGCCGATCACTGGCTGTTTGTTGCCTCAACCGGTGGACTCCTGAGTTTCTCAGTTTTCGATATTTTTTGAATATTCTCTCGTTGGGAAGCTGTTTTCAGGGTACTAAAATGAGAAACTCCAGTGTGACTTTTATAACCAAAATTTTGTAGCGGGTATCCAATCCGCTGTGTTAGTCTTTACCTTTACTACATCGCATGTTATTGGAGGGATGGCACGGAGCTGTAGCTATTGTTAAAACACCTTTTCCACCAACTGGCTGTATTCCTGCCACGCGGGATAATGCGCTAACTCCGCGGTCGCATCGGCAATGGCGCGATAATACCAGGCATGCATTTGGGGGTCTTGCTGGTAGAAACGCTTCCAAAGTTCGTCGCCAATTGCCAGGTGATCCCGGTATATGGCGCGAATGTTGGAGAGCTTGTCTGCGAGGGCGATTATCTTCACAGCAATATCCCTCTCATTACTGAGGCGTTCTATAGTTTCCTGCTTGCGGGTCAGCCAGGTTTCCGAAGCAGGGAGGTCTTTCCGCTTGTTTTCGGTCTCTGACTGAACAAGATCAGCCACACGCGGACAAAATTTCTCTGCGATCTCATCCAGGGATATTCCTGCATCCTCCAGGGTGTCGTGCAGAACAGCGGCGGCGATAATTTCTTGATCGTCTGTCATGCTTGCCACGATCGCGGCAGCTTCCAGGGGATGCAAGATGTAAGGGGTGGTCGTTCCTTTGCGCACCTGCCCGCTGGGGGCAAGGGTCGCAAAAATGATTGCCTCATCTAACAGAGTCAATTCTCCTCCTTTTTGTAAACCTTGTCTAACTGTGTGACTGTTAGGCTTGTTTTTCAGGCCGGCTTAGCCATGCTCAATTTTGCGCGCTCCAGCTATAAGTAGCTATGACAATGCCCGCCAGGGAGCATTCGATGATACCACGTATAGAGTTTTGGCCACCGCTTTGGCTTGCTGATCCATCAAACCCGCAAGTCATCGCGAAGCCGCCTTCCTCCATCTTAACGGAAAAATACACAGAGTTGCCCGCATATTGTGCATCTCCACTAAAGCCGTTTACGGTTGCCGTACCTGTGCCGGCTACGTTGAGCTGCAATGTAACAGGCAAGCTGCCCGCTGCTTCTACACCTTCCGCAGTAGATTGCAGAACAGCACTGTTGCTATAAGTGCCAGCGAGACTGTTTGTCGTAATCGGAGCTGCTGTAGGTTCCTGTTGTCCTCCGGTCAGGGTTCCCTCTCCCTCCTCTGGAGTATCTGTATCAAGCGCTTCCTGACTTTGATCTCCATCCTCTCCAGCCAGCTGAGCCATTTGAGCTCTGAGCTCCTGCATTTTTGCCTCAGCTTCTTCAGAGCCAACCGTGTTTGCCAGAATCAGCTCCTCCAGGGATGTGCCTTCTTGCTTAGGAAGAGACAACTTTAATCCTTCCAGCGTTTTTTCGACATCCGGAAGGTTTCCCTCCATTGCCTCGATGAGCTTTGCGATAACACGTGAGGTCGCGTTTTTTGTCATTTCGACTGCGATACCTGTGATCTTACCAGGGCTACTCCACTCCATCATCGCTTCGCCTAAGAAGGCGATCTCATCGATTGCAGAGGTCGGATCCATCGTAACCAGACCCATCACCATGGAGATTGGCTGGATTACTTCCCCAGCTTCTTTGAAGTCGACTGTTACCTGGTGGTCTTCACCCAGGATGATGGAGCTGGTGGTCTGCCCAACGTCAACAATACAGTCCACACCGCCTACTATTATGGCTCCAGCCACTGGCACAGACATGCTGCTGCCGGCTAATGCGGTCAGCGTGCCGCCTCCGGTGGCAATGGTTGCCCCAACGAAAAGACCTACCTTGCTGCCCGTCTTGTATCCCTCCACGACGTTGATGCTGCGGGTGTACTCGGCTACCTCAGCCTGGGCTTCTTCCTGATCGGCAGCATTGCGGATAATTTTCTGCGCAAGTTCCATTTGCTCGACGGCTGTTTTTGTGTCAGTGCCGAGCTGCTCGGCGAGTTGTTTATAACGCTGCGCGCCTCGAAGCGCGTCATATTGCTTCGACAGGTTTTCAGCCCAGGTTTGCCGGTCGATCACCTGCCCGGTATAACTGGCAAGCGCGATTGATGGAACGTCTGATCCTCTTGAAGCGAGGTCTCCGAATGGTGTTTGTGGTTGATAGCCAGTTGCTGTTTCCAATAATAAGATTGCTTGGTCGGTGATTTGCTCAGCCTCTGAAGCGAGTGCTTCTGCGGTTTGCCAGATTGCGACCAGTTCATCCATTTGGGCTTCAAACGCCCCTTCGGGCATGGAGGTGAAATCTGCCAATAAGAGCTCTTCAGTCTTCAGACGGGCATAGATGTAATACCTTAATGTCAGCGCGGTGGCTTCGTTTGCAGTTTTCAAAGGTTGCGGACCCAGATCCCGTTCAATGATGACTGGTTCTGTTTCAACAACTTCGGCTGCTGTTTGCAGAACCTGAGAATCCGGCTCTTGTTTCACGGTTGGCGATTCTGTTTCAGCCGATTTTGGTGCTCCGCAGGCAACAAGCCCAAAGAGGATTACGAAAGCCAGAAGGATGGCAAGAGAATGCCTGATTGTTTTCATCAAGCAAGGTTTTTGATTAAGGTAATTTTTCATTTTTGATTCCTTTTGACAGGTTACTATGGATTTTTTTCAAATGTTTAACAAATTACAATTTGTCAGACATTACTCTCTATTATAGTAGAAATTTCAATAAATATTTCTATTTCGAGGGTCAGCAAAACTACAAGCATCATTACCTAAATTTTGCGTATACTTACAAAACTGGCATCTGGGACTGGGAAGGAATGAACACTAATGCACGAGATTTATTCGAAAACCGCGCCTGAGGCGGACTTCTCTCAAGTCAAGCGGATTGAGGGGTTTGAAAACATTCAGGCCGAGAATTCTGCATATCTCAGTGATGAATCAAAGTTATCTGCCAAGCCATTCGACTACCTGTTCTTCCCAAAGAGTGAGGGTGAGCTTGCCGCAGTCGTGAAGTGGCTAAACCGGCAAAAGATTCCCTTTACCGTTGCGGGTGCCCGTACTGGTCTGGTTGGGGGCTGCGTGCCGCAGGAGGGGGCACTGATCTCGCTTGAGTATCTGGATAAGGTGATTGAGGTCTACTGGGACGAGCCTTCAGGCGAATGGAGAATCAAGGCGCAGACGAGCGTCAGCCTGAAAAATCTGGACAGCATGTTAAGGGTCAAACAGATACCCTTGCTTGAGCAGAGTCCGGACGAAGTGATTCGCAGGCATTATGCGGATTTCAGGGAGGATATTGACCAATACTTTTACCCCCCTGACCCGACCGAAATGAGCGCCTCATTGGGCGGCTCCGTGGTCACCAACGCTTCGGGCGCCAGAACCTACCGATACGGGCCAACGCGCGCGTGGATCAGGGGGATGCGTGTGTTTTTGCCGAATGGCGAATACCTGGATATACCAAGGGGGAAATACACAGCCTCACCCGGAGGGCAATTTGTTGTTTACGATTCGAAGGGCGGCGCAAGGACTATTACTATTCCAGATTACCCGCAGCCGCGCACGAAAAGCACCGCTGGTTTTTACACCGCTCCGCAGATGGATTTGATCGACTTGTTCATCGGTTCCGAAGGTGTTTTGGGGATTGTCACAAGCGTGGACGTTGCCCTGCTTCGGCATGAAGATAAGGTTTCGATCATCCAGTTCATGGATTCAGACGAGCAGGCTGTCACTTTGGCGGACGCGTTGCGGACCGAAGATCGCATTCAACTGGACTTTCTTGAATTTTATTCAGGCAATGCCCTGGATCTGCTTAGGCGTTTGCAGCGCGAAGAGCCATCCACGGTAGGAATGCCGCCCATCCCTGAAAATGCCAGGGCGGCAGTGTTTTTTGAGATGAGTTTTGATCCGCACCAGGAAGATTTGGATTTCTCCATCCTCGAAGCGGTTATCAATGGCTGCGGGGGCAGCCTTGAGCGTTCGTGGGCGGGGTATGAGAGCCGGGAATTGGATCGTTTCAAAGTCTTCAGGCACATGGTCCCCGAGACAATCAACAGCATCATTGCTGAAAGAAAGAAGCAATATCCAGATATTCATAAGTTGGGTACGGACATGGCTGTGCCAGATGGCCACATGCGCGAAATGTGGGATTTGTATCGATCGCGCTGCGAAGCCCTGCAGTTGGAATGGTGTGCCTTCGGGCATATTGGCAACAACCACATCCACGTCAACATCCTGCCCAGGAACCTGGAGGAACTGGAAAAAGGCATGCAGCTTTACGAAGTTTTTGCGCAGAGAGCAGTGGAGTTGGGCGGTTCGGTCTCAGCGGAGCACGGCATCGGCAAGATCAAAGCCAAGTTTCTAAAATATATGTTCACTCCGGAACAAATAGAGCAGATGAGAAGCGTCAAGAATGCCCTGGACCCGCAAAATTTGTTGAATCCCAACGATATTTTTCCGGTTGAGGTGACCGCATGAAGATCGTTGTGTGTGTAAAGCAAGTTCCCGAAGTTACCAACGTGCAGGTGGACCCCAAAACCGGCACCCTGATCCGCGAAGGCGTGAAATCCATTCTGAACCCATTCTGCGAGTATGCTCTCGATCATGCCGTTCGCATCAAGGATCGCTTTCAAGACGTCTCGATCACGGTGGTTTCGATGGGTCCGCCTCAAGCCAGGGATGTGCTGGTGCGAAGCTTTGAGTTGGGGGCAGATGAAGGCATTCTGATCACAGATCGGAAATTCGCTGGGGCGGATACCTGGACCACCTCCCTCACCCTGGCAGAGGCAATTCGGACTGTTGTACCGGATTATGACCTCGTGCTGGTGGGTAAGCAGGCCATCGATGGCGATACCGCTCAGGTCGGCCCGGAAATCGCGGAAATACTCGGTTTGCCCCAGATCACATACGCAGTTGATGTGACACTTACGAGTACCCGGAGGCAAGTCAGAGTGACACAGGAAGTCGAAAAAGGCTATGAAGTAATCGAAGCCACTCTGCCAGCCCTGGTCACCTGCAGTAAGGGTGAGGTCGTAAGGCGCGCGCCGTCGTTTAAGGATGTCATCAATGCCCGCCAGAAACCGATCCGGTTAGTGAGTGCCAGTGATTTACAGATCCCGGAGGAACAATTGGGCTTGCAGGGTTCATACACGCAGGTTGTGAAGGTCTTTCCGCCGCCGGCGAAAAAGTCCAGCCTCTTGTTGCAAAACCTGGAAGCAGCGGACGCCGCCAGGGAAATATTCGGGTTCTTGAGAGAAAAACGGTTTGTCGAATGAGCATCATTCTACCGAGCAACCAGACTACTGATAGGAATGGACGCAAGCAATTATGTTAAATATTGACCACGAAAAATGTACTTGCTGCAAGGTGTGTATCCGGAATTGCCCTTTTGGCGCTCTAAGCCTTGTGGGGGGCTCACTGCATGTAAACGAACTCTGCACCCTGTGCGGGGCTTGTGTGAATGTCTGCCGGTTTGATGCCCTGAGCATCGAACGCAAAAAAGCCTCACCAGAAGAACTGGCGCGCTACAAGGGCGTGTTCGTCTGGGCTGAACAGGATGAAGAAACCTCACCGCGCAAGCCGCGAAAAGTTGTGCTCGAATTGTTGGGGAAAGGCCGGGAATTGGCTGATAAGCTCGGGGAGGATCTGGTTGCGGTTGTTCTGGCAGGTCCTGGCGAAGTGGATACCGAGGTTTATGGGGAGCATGGCGCGGACAAGGTCATTATCTGCCAACATGAATTATTGGAGACTTTTTCCACGGATGGCTTTACCAACGTCATGTGCGCAGTGATCACGAGCAAAAAACCGGCGGTGGTCCTCTACGGAGCCACACCCCACGGCCGGGATTTTGCGCCGCGTGTGGCTGCCCGCCTTTACCTGGGTCTGACGGCTGACTGCACAGGGCTTGAGATCAATGCTGAACGGCAGCTGGTTCAGACCCGCCCGGCTTTCGGTGGAAATATCATGGCGTCGATCATCACGCCCTACAACCGTCCGCAAACTTCAACCGTGCGGCCAAATGTATTCCCTGTTCCGGAGGAAAAGAAGGATTCATCGCTTGTGAAAGAGGTCTTTCCGGTTACGCTCAATCGCGCGGCAATCCGCACCAAGGTCGTGGAAAAGCGCTACCTGGACGAGGAAGGTGATCTTAGCATAGAAGACGCGCGTGTGATCGTCGCGGGCGGCAGGGGCTGCCAAAAAGCCGCGAATCTTGAGCTGTTGCAGGATCTGGCGGAGAAATTGGGTGGGGTGATGGCTGGTTCGCGGGCAATCGTGGAGCAAGGTTGGATCCCACACACCCGCCAGGTTGGCCAGTCCGGCACGACCGTTGGCCCTGAATTGTACATTGCCGCCGGCATCAGCGGCGCTATCCAACACGTCGTGGGGATGAGCTCATCCAAGACGGTCATCGCGATCAACAAAGATCCTGAAGCTGCCATTTTTAAGACTGCTGATTTGGGCGTCGTTGGCGATGCTGTTGAGATTATCCCGCTTCTTTCTGCCCTGATTGAGGAGAAAAACTAACCGTAAGAGGCTGTGATCTCGCTAAAGTTTACAGAACAGCTGAATTGTTAGTGTCTCTAGCTGCGTAGGGCGGGTTATCGTGCTCGAAGAGTATGGCGTAAGCAGAAATTGTAATGACATACGCATTTAAAAGCCAACCCACCGGCAGCATGACAGAGGTTTGTATTGGTGGGTTGGCTATCACAAAGCACGGGTTGGTATGAGTTCCCTGACGCCAACCCACCCTACGATCGCCTTCTAATTTTAAATTACAAAAAACGAACAAGAATTGTTTGGTTGTTGGATGATTGAGTTGCGTAGGGACTACGTTTCTCATCTTTGGATATTTTTAGATTTACTCTTATTAGGAAACTGTTTTCAGAGCACGAAAATGTGAAACTCTGGAGCGTAATCGGAAAACCTTTTCGGATTCAGCTCCGCGTTGGTACGCAGAGAAAACTCCTTAACTGTCAGGCTTGTTTAATTCCAAAACAAATCCACCTTCCATCGATGTCTTTAGTGGTAAATTCCTGGTTGTGATAATCGGTTTTGTGCAGTCTTTGAATGATTTTTCCTCTGTTTTTCTCAAACTCGTTCTGCAGTTCCTGCTGGCTTTCTGTGATGACATAGGCGTCTTCGCCATATCCGTATATTTCCCGGTTAGGAAAGACCCTCTGACAGCCGGCTTGAGTCAGGATGAACTCACCCCCATCCCGATAGAGGCAGATGTGCTGCTCTTTGACGCCCAGATAATCCACCCGCCTGGACCCCAGCTTTTCAACATAGTGCTCATCAGTTTTGTGAATATCTCGTGTTGGAAATACACAGTTTGACGCAAGTAGTTTCATTAGAATCTTCCTGAAAAATTGTCTTTCTATTGTTAAATCTGTGAAAGGGACTGGACAAAATATAAATATCGTGATAATATCACATATGTGAATCTAAATGAACAAATGTGAGTTTAGGAGAATCCTTGCCGAACAATAAAGTGAGTCCCAATCGATTGAACATCCTGGCAGATGCTGCAGCAATGTATTATCTCAAAGGACAATCCCAATCCCAGATTGCGAAAAACCTGGATGTTTCAAGATCGATGGTCTCACGAATGCTGACAGACGCAAGAAGACTTGGTTTGGTCAGGATTCATATCGAACGCCCCGTAAATCACAATACAGAACTCGAAAGACTTCTTTGCCAACAATTTGGTCTACAGACTGCCATCGTTGTAGAGCAACCAGGTGGGCAGGCTCTGTTAACTTCTCTAGGCAAGGCGGCTGCCCAGTATATAGAGGAAGAATTGAAGCCTGGTCAGACACTCGGCACTTCCTGGGGCACGGCAATCAGTGCGACAGTGGATGAACTTCAATTTGAGACGCCTATTCCTGGGATTCGCATCGTTCAGTTGCTTGGTTCACTTGGCGCTCGCATCAAGCAATATCATGGAATTTCAATTGTGAACCGTCTCGTAGATAAATTGGGTGGTGAAGGGATTTACCTGAACGCACCATACCTGGTTGAAAGCGCTCGGCTGGCAAGTGTTTTGAAAGAGAATAAAGACATACTTGAAACCTTTCAACTTGGTAGTCAGGCTGATTTGGCATTATTGGGAATAGGCAGTGCTGAACCCAAAGTGTCACCTTATGTGTTGGCTGGCTATCTTCCAGAAGAGGAAATGGAGGATATATACGACAATGGCGCAATAGGAGATGTTAGTGGAAATTTCTTTGACATCAATGGCGATCCTTTACATTCTGAACTTCAGGAAAGAACAATTGGTATCTCTTTGGAAGATTTGAGAAACATACCACTGCGCATAGGCGTTTCGGGTGGTCCACACAAAATCGATCCAATTATTGGAGCGATTCGCGGAAAGCATGTAAATGTTTTAGTAACAGATGCCAATACGGCGCAAGGTGTAATAAATCGCACAAGAGAGTAAGAAGCTATTTGATACGTATAAGAAGGAAAATTTATGACAACCTGGAAGAAAGAAGAGTTTGACAATTTTGAAACGACTGATGTGCTTGTTAAGTCAATAGAATTAGGGCTTAAACAAGAACAGCTGGTCGATATGTATCGGACGATGGTCAAGATCCGTTTATTTGAAGAGATGGCGGATAAACAGTACGCACTTGGCAAGGTTCACGGTACGATGCATCTCTCAGCCGGGCAGGAAGCTGTGGCGGTAGGCACTGGCTTTGCCATCACTAAAGGTGACTATTTACTCAATCATCACCGCGGACATGGGCATTTCATTGCCAGTGGCGCAGATGTCAACAAGATGATGGCGGAATTTTTGGGTAAGGAAACTGGCTACTGCCGGGGACGCGGTGGCTCTATGCACATCGCTGATGTCACTGCTAATAACCTGGGAGCTAACGGTATTGTAGGTGGTGGGTTGCAGCTTGCAGCGGGTGTGGGGCTGGCAGTTCAGATGAAGAAGAAAGAGCAGATCGTACTCACTATTTTTGGGGACGGAGCTGCTAACGAAGGCATTTTCCATGAGTCGCTAAATATGGCTGCAATTTGGGATCTGCCTATCTTGTACTTATGTGAAAACAATCAATATGGCATGTCTGCCAATGTGGCACGTGTCTCAGCTAAAACGCCCTTCAAGGATCGTGCGGCAGCTTATGGCATCCCTGGATATTACATTGATGGAAATGATGTGCTGGCAGTTTATGAGTTCATCCGCAATGCAGCTGAGAACGCTCGTTCCGGGAAAGGACCTGTATTTGTTGAAGCACAGACCTATCGCTACTTTGGACATTCGAAAAGCGATCGTAATCTGTATCGCACTAAGGAGGAGATCGACTACTGGAAGTCGGTTGAAGATCCAATTATCCGTTTTGAAAAGTTACTGTTAACTGCCAATCTGATTGACGACCAGTCTATTAGCAAAATTAAGGAAGAGATGAGCGAAGTAATAGATGAATCGGTGATATTTGCAGAAAATTCACCGGAACCGGATGTAAAAGACGTTATGGAGTGGGTATATGCCTGAGATTACTTACCGTGAAGCCATCCACGATACGATGGTTGAAGAAATGCGTCGTGATGAAGACGTATTCTTAATTGGAGAAGATATTGGCACCTATGGCGGCGCCTTTGGAGTAAGCGCGGGCATGCTGGCTGAGTTTGGACCAGACCGTATCCGCGAAACACCGATCTCCGAATTAGCGATTGTTGGCGCGGCAGCAGGCGCAGCCATGGTGGGTATGAAACCAATCGCAGAGTTAATGTTCATGGATTTCGTTTTGCTAGCATTGGAACCACTCATGAATCAGGCTGCGAAAGCACGATATATGTTTGGAGGTAAAGCAACCGTCCCCATGGTAGTGCGTTTACCTGGAGGTTCTGGCACCGGTGCGGCAGCCCAACATTCACAATCCCTGGAGAGCATCTTGATGCACATTCCTGGGATCAAAGTGGTGGCTCCCAGTACTGCCTATGATGCCAAGGGTTTGTTGCTCAGTGCAATCAGGGACCCTAACCCGGTTTGTTTTGTGGAGCACAAACTGCTCTATAAAGTGAAGGGAGAGGTTCCTGAGGGCGAATACACCATACCTTTGGGCGTGGCGGATATTAAGCATGTTGGCAGCGATATTACCGTGGTGACTTCAGGGATTATGGTTCAGAAATCACTGGCGGTAGCCAAAAAACTGCGCCAGGAAGGTATCAGCGTGGAAGTGCTGGATTTGCGCACCTTGAGACCGATGGATACCCAGGCGATTATCAATTCTGTGAAGAAAACTGGGCGTTTGTTGGTAGTACACGAAGCAGTGCAGACTGGTGGTTGGGCTGGAGAGGTCATGGCTGTCGTTTCTTCCAGTGAAGCTTTTGGCTACCTGGATGCACCTATGCGCCGGCTGACCGGGAAAGATGTTCCCATTCCTTATAATCGTTTTCTTGAAGCAGCCGCTGTTCCCCAGGAAGATGATATCGAAGCTGAGATCCGCGCGATCGTTAGCAATAAGTACTAGGAAAGGAAGCCGCTAATGCCTACCCCTTTTATAATGCCAAAGATGGATATGGACCAGGAAGTTGTTACCATCATTTCTTGGTTAAAAAACGAAGGTGATCGGATTGAAAAAGGCGAATCCGTTATTGAAGTAGAAACCGACAAAATCGTCAGCGAAATCGAAGCTCCTGAAAGCGGTATTCTGGCTAACATTCTTTACCACGAAAATGATGAAGCTCCTGTAACCAAAGTTGTTGCTTATATTCTCAAAGAGGGTGAATCTCTGGATATCATTCCTATTGGCGAGAAAACAGTGGAAACAACAATCTCTAAACCAGAAGAAGCTTCAAAAGACACAGTGACCGCAAAATCTAGCTTACATGCCACACCTTTGGCTGAAAAAGTATCGAAAGATCTGGGCGTTCAACTGGAACAGGTGTCTCCAAGCGGTTCCAAGGTGACCCGTAAGGATGTTGAAGCCTTCGCCGAAAGAATGAAGGAGCAGGTTGCCCCACGGGTAAGCGTCCCAGCCACCCCTGCGGCACGCAGCCTGGCTGAAGAAAGGGGCGTAGACCTGGAATTTCTTTCAGGTTCCGGACCAAGAGGTCGTATTCAGGCAGCAGATGTGCCCATGCAGGCACCAACGACGATTATCCGGGCTGGTGTGACGACTTTAGTTCCACTCGTAGGAAAACGTAAACGAATAGCCGAAAGATTAACAGCAAGTTATCAATCCACACCCCACATCTACCTCACAGTTGAAGTAGACATGACCTCCTCTGAATCTGCAAGAAAGCAGATTAATATGTTGGCAGAAAAAGAAGGGCAGCCGACGATTTCTGTTACCGCGTTTCTGGTGAAAATGGTAACCTGGGCTTTGGGGCGGCATCCCTATCTGAATGCTTCCTTGCAGGATGACAAAATTCTTTTGTCTGAAGCTGCAAATATCGGGATAGCCACAGCTATCGACGACGGCTTGATTGTTCCAGTGATTCATAGCGCAAATAAACTATCGCTTCGTGAAATTAACACGCAGCTTCGATATCTGACCAACCAGGCACGTACCGGGGCGCTCACAGCCGAGGAAGTAACAGGCGGAACATTTACCATATCCAACTTGGGGATGTTCGGAATTGGTTCGTTCACAGCTATCATAAATCCTCCGCAGTCAGCCATCCTGGCAGTGGGTGGACTGGTTCGAAAACCTGTTGTGGTTGATGAAAATGACACTATTGCTGTTCGTCCGATGATGAATCTGACACTTGGTGCTGACCATCGTGTTGTAGACGGTGCTGTTGCGGCATCATTTTTGGCGGATCTGGTTACCGTTCTTGAGACACCGGAATTAGTACTTTATTGATTATTTTTAGAATAAGGATTAATATAGATTGCAGATGAATAACACGGAAATATTAGAGAAAACATTATGTCTTTAGACCAGTACTTATCAAAATCATCTATCCTACTTGGATTGGAGGCGGAAACCAGCAGCGATGTTATCTGTCAGTTAGGAGAGACGCTGTTTAATGCTGGATTGGTCAAAGACTCTTACGTAGAAGCTGTGATAAATCGAGAAAAAACATTACCTACTGGTTTACCTTTAGATGGAGAAATTAATGTCGCCATTCCACATACGGACATCGAGCATGTAAATAAATCGGCTGTCGCCATGGCGACCTTAGCCAAACCCGTGACATTTCAGAATATGGTTGTGCCTGACGAGTCGATTAATGTACATATTGTATTCCTCCTGGCGCTCGATGAGCCTCACGCGCAAATTGAAATGCTGCAAGAGGTGGCTGGCGTGGTGCAAAATACAGATCTCTTGGAGTTATTAATGACAGCCACAGATCCAAAAGAAGTATTGGCTGCTTTTGCTAAATCAGAAACCGATCCAAAATCAAATTGAGTCTGGTTTCACTTATAAGTAGTTATTACGAAGGAGAATACGATGATTGGTAAGAAAAGAATTCTGGTAGCATGCGGGACTGCCATTGCCACCTCGACCGTAGTTGCCAAAGCTATCGAAGAAGCCTTGGAAAAGCGCGGCATACAAGCCACAATCCGTCAGTGCAAGGCGAGTGAGGTACCGAGCCTTGCGCAGGATGCCGATTTGATCGTAACGACAACTCCAGTTGCTACTGATCATGGAAAACCAGTAATTCAAACACTGGCGTTTCTAACAGGAATTGGAAAGGAGGCGGTTATCGAACAAATTATTGAGAAACTTAAGTCGTAGATTTTTTATCGTTAGTAGATATTTATATTAGCTTTGAAAGGACAATAAGATGGATTCAATTCTTGCTGGATTAAAAGCTTTTTTTGATACCTTTGGCTCCACAATTCTATTGCCAGTGATTATCATTATCTTGGCTTTGGTGATGGGTGCCAAATTTGGTCGTGCCTTCCGAGCAGGCATCACCGTAGGTATCGCCTTTATTGGTATCAATTTAGTGACCGGCCTGATGGGCAGTGTATTGACTAATGTTGGTCAAGCTCTCACAGCAAATCTTGGTATTGAACGGGATATTTTTGATGTGGGTTGGCCAGCTGCTGCGTCGATCGCTTTTGGCACCAACGTTGGTTTGGCTGTCATTCCGATTGCTCTTTTGGTTAATGTTGTTTTCCTCGCTTTAAGACTGACTAAAACCCTCAATGTCGATGTGTGGAATTTCTGGCACTTTGCATTCCTTGGCTCCCTTGTGTCCATTGCTACCAATAATGTGGTTTATGGTTTTATAGCTGCCGCGATCGCTGCTGCGTTAGCATTGTTTCTGGGTGACTGGACAGCCAAAGCCGTTCAACACTTCTATAATGTCCCTGGAATTTCAATTCCTCACTTGACTTCTGCTCCTGGTGTACCGTTTGCGATCTTGGTTAACTGGATTTTTGAAAAGATCCCGGGTCTGCGCAAACTTCAGGCTGATCCGGAATCAATTCGCAAGAAGTGGGGTCTGTTTGGTGAACCTGTTGTAATGGGTTTCATTATTGGTTTGGTTCTGGGTATTTTGGCTTATGCCTTCAAGGTGCCTGCTGATAAAACTACTCTAAAAGTAATCGCGGATATTTTGGGTGTTGCAATGAATCTTGCCGCTGTCATGCTGCTGCTGCCCCGAATGGTTTCCATCCTGATGGAAGGTCTCATTCCAGTTTCAGAAGCTGCCAGCGAATTCATGCAGAAACGCGCTTCCGGGCGCGAGATCTACATCGGCTTGGATGCTGCCATTCTGACAGGTCATCCTTCAGCCATTTCAGCTGCTTTGGTACTGGTTCCGATTGCGATTTTGCTAAGCATCATCCTGCCTGGTAACCGGGTAATTCTGTTTGCGGACCTGGCTGTAATCCCGTTTGTCGTCGCATTGATGGCTCCGGTTATGAAAGGTAACATCGTTCGCATGATTGTTGCTGGTATCTTAGAATTGGGCGTCGGTTTTTATATTGCTACAGCGATGTCGCCATTCTTCACCAGCGCCGCAATCGAATCTGGTTTCTCTCTGCCTGAGAGCGCCGTTCAGATTACAAGCATTGCTGATGGCTTCTTGTGGCCCAACTGGTTATTTGTGAATGCGGTCAAATTACTTGGTGGACCTATTGGTTTGGTCGTCTTGGCTGCATTGCTTGGCGGAGGGATCTTCCTTTTCTTGAAGAACACAAGGAAATGGGAAGAAATTGCTGGTGCCCCAGTAGTCGAAGTCGAAGAATAAAACAACTATTTTCTGGATGGGGAGAAATAAATCTCCCCATCCAAATAAGGCGATCATGGTAGAACTTTTTTTACGGACAATGCTAGGAACCGCAGGCTACAAGCTGTTGGAATTATATGTTGAGCATGCACTCCCAATTAATATCATAATTTTTGGTTATCTAGGCTTAATTTATCTGGGACGCCGAAGCTACCAATCCATGAAAAAAGCATTACAAGAACAACTTGAGAAAGCAATTAACAAGTCGCCTTTCTCCAAACCAGAAACCTGGTTTGCAAAGATTTTGCAAAATCCCCCCATCGATTGGGAGAAAGTAAGTGCCAGCACCAAGATTCCTTTCTTCTCACCTGATAATTATTACTGGTTTGGATTTAAAAATGAAAAATCGATGATAAAGCACTTTTCCCCAAAACGAATTGCCTCATGGTATGCCCAAAAACAGTATGCCCAAAAACAGGACAAAGCAAATGCTGCGGAAAACAACCCGGCAACTTCTAAGTAAAAAAAAATTTTAACTCAACGTAGTTTGGACTGAAATAAATATTGCTGATAGAGTGTTTTAATCGAAGTATTTCTACAAGTTTCTTTGTTGAGTTCTCTGTAGTATTACAATCGTCTCAACGTGTGCGGTTTGGGGGAACATGTCGAATGCGTGCAGAGATTGCAAGCTGTATCCGGCTTCGCTGAAGTGTTTCAGATCGCGGGCGAGGGTGCTGGGGTCGCAGGAGATGTAGATTATTTGCTCGGGGTCGAGGTCGATCAGAGCCTGGCGGGCTTTCGCGTTCAGACCGGCTCTGGGGGGGTCCAGTACGACCAAATCTATCGGTTTTATTTGCTCGATTAATGGAGGCAAGAGGTACTCAACCGCGCCTTCGTAGAGGCTGATATTCTCAAACTCGTCCAGGTTACCCGCAAAATCAAAGCAAGCGGAGGGGGAGCTCTCGATGGCGGTCAATTGGCTGGCGTGGGGGGCAAGAAAACGACTGAAAAGCCCAACTCCGCTGTAAAGCTCGAGGATGGATAGGTTTTTCTGTCCCGCAATCAGCGCGAGCGCGTGATTCACCATCTCCTCTGCCACAGGCAGGTTCACCTGGAAGAAGGATTCGGGCGAGACCAGGAATTCCTTCCCCAGGATGCGATAAACCAGGGCATCATTTCCGCCCATATTCAGGCTGCGCCCGTCCGGGCTGAGATAAGTTGAGGAAACAGGCAGCTCGATCGAGAGTTCAGGCGGTTCAGGGCTTTCACCTTCGAAGACGAGCATGATTTCACTGTCGCTGTCCATGCGTATAGCAGTTCGTGCGATGCCGGAATCCGCTTCCAGCTCAATTTGCTTGAGAATCTCATTCATTTCTTCGGAAATCAGAAGGCATTTCTCGATTGGCAGCACTTCGTTGGAGGACGCTCGGTTAAAACCGAGGCTTGGAGAAGCTTCAGCGTTTTCGTTTTGGACGGGATGGAACTGTACCTGGTTGCGGTAGGTAAAAGCAGTGGGGCTGCCGGTTATCGGAATTTCAGGCAGGTTCGTAAGCTTGCCTATCCGCTCCAGCTGATCTCTCACAAGATCCTTTTTCAGATCCAACTGCTGCGCGTAGTCTAAATGTTGGTAATAGCAGCCGCCGCAGATCGAGAAGTAGGGGCAGGGTGGTGTGATCCGATTGGGGGATTCCTCAACCAGCTTCACCATCCGTCCCCTGGCAAAACGCTCCTTGGATTCAGTGATCTCAACTTCAGCGGTTTCTCCTGGGAGCACGAACGGCACAAACACCGCCCGTCCATCTGCCAGGCGCCCCAGGCAATCGCCGCCATAAACCATCTTCTCAAATTTAACTTGCTGAGTATCTTCCATGTTGCCACGCTCCGATCCGTTTCATCTTGATTCTACCTTAGGCGAGCATAAAGTAAGGATTGGAGGTTTGGTTCATTTCAAAACGCGGCGTCCTACTTGAAATGCTTTTTCAGTCGGGGTAGAGAAACGGTCTACATCTTCCTCATTGTAACAAGGTCGACGCGGGCGTCGACCCTACAGGAGTGCATAGAAGTGTAGTCGTAGGTCAGGTTCCGCAGTTGAACCTGACGTTTCTAGTGTCGGCACATTCAGGTTTTATCATTTTGAGGATAAAAAAATGTGCATCCATCAAGGGCGAAGCATCCTTGATGAGTATAAGGGATATCGAATAACTCTTTTCCTGAGATGCTTCACCCCTACGTTGACACAAACTGCGAATCTGCTATCATCACCTGCAAAATTCGCAAGCGAAATACCAAATTTGGCTTGCGTAATCTATTTGGCTCAGGTATAATGTTTTCTCCATGGGCGGTTAGCTCAGTTGGTTAGAGCGTTGCGTTGACATCGCAAAGGTCGTAGGTTCGAGTCCTATACCACCCACACAAAAGCGGCTGATTTTCAGCCGCTTTTGCGTTCCTAAGTGCCCGGTTATTCCCCATCAAATCGGGCAAGTGAAATCAATTAAACCTTCTCGTCGACCTCACGCAGGGCAAGCTCGATGAAGGCGTCCACGCTCATAGCTGGCAGGCTTTCACCACTGCGCCTGCGCAGTGCAACCTGGCCTTCTTCCATTTCGCGGTCCCCAATGACGAGCATATACGGCACTTTTCGCTTTTGGGCGTTGCGAATCTTGGCGTTCATGCGATCCGAGCCGTCATCCACGCTCAGGCGCAAGCCGGCTTTTTTCAAGCGGGCAGCCACCTCGTGCGCATAGTCGTTATGGCGATCGGCAATCGGGATTACTGTCACCTGTTTAGGCGACAGCCAAACCGGGAACGCGCCGGCATAGTGCTCGATCAGCACGCCAAAGAAGCGTTCCATCGAGCCCAGCAAGGCGCGGTGCACCATATAGGGGCGGTGTTCCTTGCCGTCTTCGCCGATGTAACTGAGGTCGAAGCGTTCGGGTAAGTTGAAGTCAAATTGAATGGTCGAAAGCTGCCATTCGCGCCCGAGAGCATCCTTGACTTTGAGATCAATCTTGGGTCCATAGAACGCGCCGCCGCCGGCATCCACCTCGTAGGGGACGCGCATGCGCTTCAGCGTTTCTTCCAGGGCAATTTCGGCGTCGTGCCACATTTTGTCCTCACCCACATGCTTTTCGGGCATGGTGCTCAGATAGGCCTGAAAATCCTTGAAGCCAAAGGCTTTCAACATGTTCATGCTGAAGTTGAGCGTAAAGTCGATTTCTTCCGGCATTTGGTCCGGTCGGCAGAAGTGGTGGGCATCATCCTGGGTGAAGCCGCGCACACGCATCAGTCCGTGCAGCACGCCCGAGCGCTCATAGCGATAGACCGTGCCCTTCTCGGCAAATCGCAGCGGCAGATCCCGATAGGAGCGCAACTGGCTCTTGTAGATGTGCAGGTGGAAGGGGCAGTTCATCGGCTTGATGTAGTACTCCTGCTCCTCGATCTGGATTGGGGAATACATATTCTCTTTATAGAAACCAAGATGACCGCTCGTCTCCCAGAGGCTGGCTTTGCCGATGTGGGGCGAATAGACCAGGTCGTAGTCGTTGGCAACATGCTGGTCGTCCCAGTAGCGCTCGATCTGGTGGCGGATCATGCCTCCGTTGGGGTGCCAGAGGATCAGACCCTGACCAACCTCGTCATTGGAGCTATACAGGTCAAGTTCTTTGCCAAGCTTGCGATGGTCGCGTTTTTTGGCTTCCTCGAGCTTCCAGAGGTACTCCTTGAGTTGATCTTTGCTCTCCCAAGCGGTGCCGTAAATGCGCTGGAGCATGGGGCGTTTTTCGTCGCCGCGCCAGTAAGCGCCGGCGACATTCAGCAATTTTATTGCGGTGGGATTGATCTGCGCGGTCGATTCAACGTGCGGTCCGCGGCACAGGTCCACAAACTTACCGGATGAGTAAGTTGAGATGATTTGTTTTTCATCGGTGGGATTGCCGTCGTCATCCAGGTTGCCGTGCTCCAAACCGTCGATCAGTTCCAGCTTGTAGGGTTGGTCCTTGAAGATCTGGCGCGCCTCGTCAGCACTGATCTCCTGGTAGACGAAGTCTTCCTTGGCTTTGATCAGCTCTTTCATGCGGTTTTCGATGACTTCCAGGTCCTCCGGAGTCAGGCTGCGGGGCAGATCGAAATCGTAATAAAAGCCGTCCTCAATCGCCGGTCCAATGGCAACCCGCGCATCGGGGAACATCTCCAGCACCGCTTCAGCCATGACGTGTGAAGCGGAGTGGCGGATCCGATAAAGTTCTGACTTTTCGTAATCCTCATTATGGTGTGACATTTCTTCCTCCTTGCCGGTTGTTTTATGAGATTTTTCCGGGGTCTTTTGGTACAGCCGGACTTAAAACAAAAAGACCCTCGCTCTGGGGCGAGAGGTCTCTCACGCGGTTCCACCCAGATTGCTCCTTGCGAAGCATCTCAAAATGCCGATAACGGGGCTTCCGTTCGTCTTAGTAAGCATTTGCTGTTCAGACTCAAGCTGGCAGGGGGTTTTCGGCGGTTCCAACCGGGCAGGTTCACACTCTCCCTGCTTCACTGGCGGTTTATAACGGCGTACTCGTCCTGCGTCATTGCAACTATCTGGGATAGTATAACACCAGAGCGCCTGAACGCAAGGGTCAGAGGTGGACAGGTTAGGGGTGGACAAGATTGGCCGATTGCATCTTGTTGGATTTTCATTTCCGGATTGTGAAAAACACACGAATTTTGCGATATCTGCGGCGAAAAAACAGTCCGACCCCCTCCAGCGAAGCGATGGGAGGGGGGTAGGGGGGGGTGGGTCTTTTCTGGGAGATGTTTTTCTTCTCTAATAGACCATTTATTTGGTTACAAAAATTAGATGCGATTGCTCAGGTGGACAATCTTATTGTAGGGAACGCGGCTATTCCCCTTCCACTTCAGACTCGGAACGGCGCACCCTATCCGCTTCGCTGCTAAGGCAGCGGCCGTTCCGTATAACGAAGAACTCACGCGTCGGGTCATCAGCGAACCATATAAAAAAAAGGAACCCCATGACTAAATCACGGGGTTTTTGGTCTCGGGGGTTTGGTTATGCCAACGCCGTCTCGACGACTTTGGTGAAAGCTTTCGGATCGCGCACGGCCAGATCTGCCAGCATTTTGCGGTTGAGAATTACCTCAGACCTGCGCATGGCTGCGATCAAGCGGCTGTAGGTGGTGCCATTCACACGGGCTGCAGCATTGATGCGTACAATCCAGAGCCGGCGCAGGTCGCGTTTGCGATTGCGGCGGTCGTTATAGGCATACCATTGCGCGTGCAGAAAAGCTTCGTTAGCGCGTTTGAACAAATGATTGTAGGAACCTCTATAACCGCGGTTATGGGCGATCAGCCGCTGATGGCGGCGTCGGCGATAAGGTCCACTCTTTACTCTTGTCATAATTCATTACTCCTTTGCGGTCCCCTGGGCGTCAGATTTCAATCTCGTTAATACACCCAGCAGCCACACTAAACCGGATAAGACGGGACAGTCCTTAGTCCTTCTTGCTCATATAGGGTGCCAGACGCTTGATGTGCTTAACCAGCCCGTTGGAATTGACGGCGATCGTTTCGGAGAGCAAATACTTGGTCCGCTTGGATGTGTTGCGGCGTAAGTGACCCTTACCGATCTTGGTCCGTACGATTTTACCGGTACCAGTTGTGCGGAAGCGTTTGGACGTAGCCTTATGAGTTTTCAATTTGTACTTTCCACTACTCTGTTTACGTGGCACGATCAAACTCCTCTAAGAAAATCCAACGGCTGTAAACAACCCAGCCGTTGGTCGATAAACCAACCAAAAATTATACCAGAAAATCGCCGCTGTCAACGGCTTGTTTTGATTAACT
>DDWY01000051.1 GCA_002347705.1 Anaerolineaceae bacterium UBA2274
ATTCTCTTTCAGCCGATCTTATCGTCGGCAAGAGGCTGAAAGATCTGCGCACCGAAAGAGCTTATTCTCTGCGTGTCCTTGCCGAACGAAGTGGGTTGAACATCAATACCCTGAGTTTGATCGAGAACGGGAAGTCCTCTCCATCGGTCAGCACACTGCAGCAGTTGTCGCAGGCATTGGATGTGCCGATAGCTGCTTTCTTTGAATCGGAGCCGGTAGAGAAAGAGATCGTCTTTACTAAAGCTGAACATCGACCAACCCAGACCTTTGGTTCCACTAAGATGCAAAACCTTGCAAAAGACCTGATCGACAATGCTGTGCAGCCATTTGTTGTGACCTTGGAACCAGGCATGGGCAGTGGTGATCATGCGATCGTCCATACGGGCTTTGAATTTATTTACTGTCTGAGTGGATCAATACGCTACCAGGTTGGTCAAGAGGAATACATCCTCAATATGGGGGACAGCCTGGTTTTTGAAGCGCACAAACCACACAGTTGGGAAAACACAGGGGAAATTCCAACGCAAATTTTACTCATACTTTATCCAACAGATGAGAGAGAAAAAGCAAGCGGGCATCATTTTTCGCTTGAGGCTATGAAAAAGGAGATAAACATGAAAATTGCAGCAATAACAGAGGACGGAAAGACCATCAGTCAGCATTTTGGCCGGGCGCCATATTACCTGGTGCTAACCATCGAGGAAGGCAAGGTTACCGAAAGGGAATTGCGAGACAAATTGGGGCACAGCCAATTCCACGAGCTACACCATGTAGGTGAATCGAGCGGGGAGGGGCACGGAATGGATGCGCAATCCCATAACAAACATGTTGACATGTCCCAGTTAATTGCCGATTGCAAAGCATTGCTTTGTGGCGGCATGGGCAGGGGTGCTTACGAAAGCATGCGCCGCTTGAATATCCGTCCCGTTGTGACAGACCTACGCGATATTGAAACTGCAGTTCAGGCATTTATTGACGGCAAGCTTATTGATCATACCGAACTGCTGCACTAGGTTTGGTATTACTACTAACAGAAAAAATAACCGGTCGATAATTCGGGAGTAATCAGAAAAGATCGGTAACAGAAAAAAGGAGTTGTTATGAAATTAATGATATCTGCTCAGAATTCTTTGCTTGAAAGCCAGGTTGACAGGCGATTTGGTCGTTGCACGTGGTTGATTCTTTTTGACACGGAGACAGACCAGTGGGAAGCTTTTCAGAACCCTGGCGCGAGTCAATCGGGTGGTGCTGGAGTGGCTGCGGCACAGTTTGTTGTGGACAAAAAAGCTGATGTGGTTTGTAGTGGTGATTTTGGTCCGAACGCCTCCCGAGCTTTCCAGGCTGCAAATGTTGAAATGCGGCATTTTGCGGAGAACATCTCAACTGTTCAAGAGGCCATTGATCATTTCAAGCAGGATATGCTGTTGAAGTGAAAGAAGAAGAAGACTGAACAGGAGGTCTTTGTGCAAATTGCAGTCGCCAGTGGAAAAGGCGGTACGGGTAAAACAACCATTGCAACCAGCCTTGCGCTAAGCCTGGCAAGCCTGGCAAAGGTGCGCTATTTTGATTGCGATGTGGAAGCGCCCAACGGACATTTGTTCCTTAAGCCGGAATTTACTGAAAGCACTCCGGCAGTCATTCGCATTCCGCAAATTCAAACTGAAAAATGCACTGCCTGTGGCAGGTGCGTGGAAGTGTGTGAATTCCACGCGCTCGCAAAAGTTGGAAAAAATATCCTTGTTTTCCCCCAACTGTGTCACGGCTGTGGCAGTTGCACGTGGAATTGCCCTGAAAATGCCATTGTTGAAGTTCCCAACCCAATTGGAACTATCGAAAGGGGGATGGCTCTTGAAAACATTGAATTTTTCCGTGGGTTGTTGACCATTAGTGAGCCTATGCCAACTCCGATTATCCGACAGTTGAAGAAGCGGATGCAGCCTCAGCCCAACACCATCAATATTTACGATGCCCCACCAGGGGCATCCTGTTCGGTGGTTGAGACCCTGCGGGGGGTTGACTTTGCCCTTTTGGTCACCGAACCCACGCCTTTTGGCTTGCACGACCTGAAGCAAATGCTCGGGATTTTGGCCGACATGCATATCCCATCCGGAATTGTCATCAACCGCGATGGCATCGGTGATGATTCGCTGGAGGAAACCCTGCGGGAGTACAACATTCCAGTTTTGCTGCGTGTTCCCTTTGACCGGAAACTGGCAGAAAACCTGGCAGCCGGCAGGACTTTGGTTGATGTTTACCCTGAGTATGGGGGTATTCTGAGAGAGCTTTACCAGCAGATTACTGAAATCATGGGCGGTAAGACAAAATGAGCGCACAAAACAGTAAAGCGAAACAATTAATTATCCTGAGCGGCAAGGGCGGAACTGGAAAAACCAGTATCAGTGCTGCCTTTGCCCACCTAAGCGCCGCCCATGCAAATTCCCACCCGATGGTATTTGTGGACGCGGATGTGGACGCAGCTAATTTGAGCCTTGTTCTGGAACCGGAGAGCCTGGAACCCAAAGAGTTTTGGGGCGGTTCCCTGGCAGAGATTGACCCTGAAAAATGCATCAATTGCGGAGCTTGCTCCCCAGTTTGCCGGTATGACGCGATCTTCCCGGACCCAAAAAATGACCAGGTGCAGTGGATCGACCCGATTGCCTGTGATGGGTGTGCGGCTTGTGTGTATGCCTGTCCGGAGGGCGCGATCAGCATGGTCAGGCAGCATGAGGGTAACTGGTTTCAGTCCAACACTTCGTTCGGAATGCTTTTTCATGCAGAGCTATTTCCGGGCAGGGAAAATTCCGGCAAGCTGGTGACCCTGATCAAACAGCAGGCGCGCTTGTATGCTGAAGATATTCAATCGCAGTGTGTGGTTATTGACGGACCGCCTGGCATTGGTTGCCCGGTCATATCTGCTTGCGCTGGCACAGATTTGGGTTTGATCGTGACCGAACCGAGCCTGATGGGACTGCACGATCTTAAGCGCGTTTTGGGAACTTTGCGTCATTTTCACGTTCCGGCAGTCGTTTGTGTTAACAAGGCTGATATCTATCCGGAGGGAACCAGGGCAATCCGGGAATTTGCCGCTGCCGAAGGCATTGCCCTGATTGGTGAAATCCCGTATGACGAAAAAATTCCCAGGGCTATGATCGAAGGTAAGCCCGTCACGGTATTGTTCCCGGATTCTTCCGCGGCCAAAGCCATTCAAGAGGTATGGCACAGAACATTCGCCTTGCTTCACCTCCAGGAGGATTAACCATGGATCAAGTTGCTCTTGAGAAAGCTGTTATCGAAAAATTGGCGAAAGTGCTCGATCCGGAAACCGGCGTCGATGTGGTTCGCATGCAGTTGGTGATGGACCTTACGATTGACGAAAATGGAAAAGCGACCTACATCTTTCGACCTTCCTCACCTCTGTGCCCAATCGCGGTTCCACTCGCGATGATGATCATCCAGGCGATTAATGAAGTTGAAGGCATCACCGGGCAAAACATCACCGTTGTGGATTATGTTGAAGCGGAAAAATTGAATGAGATGCTTCGCTCAGTTTTAAGTGAATAATGGAGAAGGCATGAATTCAAGAGTAGCAGTTATGCAAGCTCTGAGGAGTATTAAAGATCCCGAGTCCGAAAAGGACATCGTGAGTCTGAATTTTATTGCGGATGTCAAAATTGAAGAGGCAAATGTTACGGTTCAATTTCGCCCTGGTACCATGAACTCCTCGCTGCTGGATCAGTTCACAGCAGAGATCAAGCGCGCGGTGCTTGAGGTGGAAGGCGTCCAAAAAGTTGATGTGGTTATAGAACAGCCGGATCACAATGAACCTGTCGAAGCGGAACAGGAATTTGGAGGTGTTCAGGACCTCAACCATGTAAAAAAGGTCATTGCTGTAATGAGCGGAAAGGGCGGGGTTGGCAAATCGCTGGTAAGTGGTATGCTGGCAGTGACCCTTCGCAGAAAAGGATACCGTGTGGGAATTCTGGACGCGGATATCACGGGTCCGAGCATCCCAAAAATGTTCTTTGATGGCCGTCCGGAGATTTCTTACACTTCCCGGGCTATTCTTCCTCCAATTTCAAGCAGTGGTATCAAGGTAATGTCCATCAACCTCTTGCTTGAAAATGAAGAGGATGCGGTTATTTGGCGTGGTCCCTTGGTGGGGCGGGCGATCAAGCAATTCTGGACTGATACGCTCTGGGCTGATCTTGATTACTTCATCGTGGACTTGCCGCCAGGCACATCTGACGCTCCTCTGACCGTGATGCAATCTTTACCGATGAGCGGCATATTGCTGGTAACCTCTCCCCAAGGATTGGCTGGGATGGTGGTGAGGAAAGCTGCAAATATGGCAAGTCATGTTGGGGTTCCCCTTTTAGGGATTGTTGAAAACATGAGCTTCTTTAAGGCACCCGACACGGGAAGCGAATATGAGATATTTGGGCCAAGCCATGCTCAGGAAACGGCTGATATCCTTGATGTTCCGGTTTTAGCCCGCTTGCCTATTGATAGCAATATTGCAGTTTTGTGTGATCAAGGGAAAGTAGAAGAATGCCACTTACCCGAATTCGATGCGGTTACCGCGTGGATTGAAAGGGTCACCCCTGATTGTCAATTGCCTAAAATGCCTGCTTAGGCGAAGTAAGATGCCGTGCAAATAATTAGCGTAGGAAGCTAAGGTGTTCAAATGAAAAAAGCAAAAAGCACAAGCGATTTGAAAGATTCTCAGGTTGAAATTTCTGTCACCATAAATAAGCAGCCGCAAATACTTTTAGTTGGAAAAAACGAAAGCCTGTTGGATGCCCTGCGCCGGGAATCTTATTTTAGTGTCAAGCATGGCTGTGATGACGGCACTTGCGGGGTTTGCACGGTGCTGCTCAATGGGCGACCTGTGCGCAGCTGTAGAACCAAAGCAGCGGAAGTCGATGGAGCGGAAATCACCACTTTGGAGGGTCTCAGTCAGGGCAATGAAGTCCATCCCATTCAGGCGGCATATATTGAAACCGGCGCGATCCAATGCGGTTTCTGCACCCCTGCTCAAATCCTTTCGGCAAAGTCGCTTTTGGATCGAAACCCTGATCCAACTGATGATGAGATTCGGCGTGCGTTGAATCCAATCCTCTGTCGTTGCACTGGCTACGTTCGCGGAGTGGATGCTATCCACCGTGCGGCTGCCGTTTTGCGCGGTGAAAAAGTTCCTCCTTACTCCCACCTGGAATTTGTCTTGCCTAAAGATATCAATCAGCTTACGCTGCCTGAAGCATACTATCGGAGCGATGGCAAGCGAAATCCACTGCCGCCGCTGGTATTTACGCCTGAGGGGATGGAGAAGACTAATGTTGTTGGGAAATCGGAAGCAAAGGTTGATGCGAAAAAATTGGCTCAGGGGCATCCGGTTTTCACCGATGATTTCCGCCTGGATGGTATGCTTTATGGCGCTCTGCTCACAAGCCCGCACGCGCATGCCATCATTCGCAAAATTGATGATAGTAAAGCCCGGGCTTTACCGGGTGTGGTGGATGTAATAACTTACCAGAACCTTCCCCGCGTCAAGTATGCAACGGGCGGTCAGAGTTATCCTCAACCTTTGCCATACGACCAGGTTTGCCTGGATAATAAAGTGCGTCATGTGGGTGACCGGGTTGCCGTGGTTGCGGCAGAAACCCTTGAGATTGCCCAGCAGGCTCTTGAATTGATTGATGTTGAGTATGAGGTTCTTCCCCCGGTTATCGATCCGGAACAGGCAATGGCAGAAGACGCGCCTGTTATCCATGATGAATCAGATACTGTTGGGATCTATGACGCGGTCCATAACACTGTTCATCACATTGAAGCTGAAACAGGGGAGGTTGATGAGGCTTTCAAGGAGGCGGACGCTATCTTCGAAGGGGAATACCGCACACCGAAACAGCAGCATGTTCACCTTGAAATGCACGTTTGCATCACCTACCTTGATGCGGACGACCGTTTAGTGGTGCGCACCAGCACGCAAGTGCCCTTCCATCTTCGCCGTATGCTTTCTCCACTAATCAATCTGCCTGTCAAGAAAATCAGGGTTATCAAGCCGCGCATCGGCGGCGGTTTTGGCAACAAGCAGGAAATGATTTTAGAGGATTTGTGCGCGCACCTGACTATGAGAACAGGTCGCCCGGTTCGGATGGAATACACCCGCACCCAAGAATTCACCAGTTCGCGCAGCCGGCATGCCAATATTATTCGCTACAAAGTGGGGGTTAAAGACAACAAAGTGACTGTCGCGGACCTCTATCTCATTGGAGATACGGGCGCTTATGGTTGTCATGGTTTGACTGTAAACATGGTGGGTGGTTTCAAAGGACTGACTCTTTACAATCCTCCGAATGCTCGCTTTAAGTGTGATGTGGTTTACACCAACACCCCTCCAGCAGGCGCCTTCCGGGGTTATGGGGCAATGCAGTGCGAATATGGCATTGAGGTTATGATGGCTGAAATCGCTGAGAAACTTGGCCTGGATGAGGTGGAGTTCAAGCGGAATAATTGGATAAAGCTTGGCGAAAAATTGCATCTTTCCAAAGCCTTGGGTGAAGGACGAGAGGGCACTGAGCAGTCCTTGATGAGCACAGCTTTGGAACAATGTGTTGAGATAGGTTTGAAGGCTACCGATTTCTATGCAAAGCGCGAAGCAAATCGCCAGCAAAGCGGACACCTGCGGCGCGGAATTGGGGTGGCGGGTGTAATCCACGGAAGTGGTATAGCAGGTTTGGATATGGCTGCCGCTACCCTGAAAATGAATGATGATGGCTCCTTTAACCTTTTGATTGGGGCTACGGATTTGGGCACTGGATCGGACACGATTTTGGGGCAAATGGCTGCTGAAGTGTTGGGTATTCCGTTGGAGGACATTATTGTCTATTCCTCAGATACCGACTTCACACCTTTCGACAAAGGCGCGTATGCCAGCAGTACAACCTATGTCAGCGGTGGAGCTGTGCGCAAGGTGGCTTTAGAGATCAAGAAACAGGTAATCGATCATGCCGCACTGATGCTGGGTGTCTCCACGACAGATGGTTTCAAACTTGAAAACCGGCAAGTTATTGCTCCGGACGGAAGGGCTGTTTCCATGCAAGACGTGGCTCTAAGCTCGCTGCATCAATTGGACCAACACCAGATCATGGCTACTGCCTCGCATATCAGCCCTGTGAGCCCGCCTCCAACTGCCGCCCAATTTGTGGAAATTGTAGTGGATACCCAAACGGGCAAAATTCATGTGGATCGAATGTTGATGGTTGTTGATTGTGGGCGGGTGATCAATCCACTTACAGCTGCCGGACAGGTGGAAGGCGGAATGTCGCAGGCGATGGGCTTTGCCCTGACAGAAGAAATGCTCTTTGATCAGGATGGTCAGCCCCTCAATCCTGACTTGAAAAAATATCACATTCCCCGTGCTAATGAAATGCCTGCCATAGATGTAATTTTTGTTCAAACGAACGAGCCGACAGGACCTTTTGGGGCAAAATCGGTATCGGAAATTGCGATTGATGGCGTCGCTCCAGCAATGGCCAGCGCGCTGCACGACGCAACAGGTGTTTGGATGCGGACCTTGCCCTATACGCCAGAGCGTGTTAAGCAGGCTTTGCAGAATTAACCAACTTCGGACCTTAGCTCATTGAATTTGGAGGCATGATGGAAACTAAAGTAAATATAGGGATCATAATCTGTGACCGATATCGCACCTGCGCGGGCGGAAAGTGCCTGAGATCGATGCGAAA
>DDWY01000040.1 GCA_002347705.1 Anaerolineaceae bacterium UBA2274
ATATAAGAAATGATGAAAAAACACAGGATCTGAATGACACTTCCATATCGCATCAAGGTATGGAGCACGATCATGACATGCATGAAATGTCCAAAATGGCACATGATCACGGGAAAATGTCGGACGATGTTGATGCTCACGCAGGGCATGATATGAGCAAGCAAGAAAAAGATATGAAAGCGGAAGTCCACTCTGCGCATGATGGTCATGACAGTTCCGGAAACCATGAGGGACACAAAGACGACAGTGCCCATGTGGATCATAGCGGGCATGAGGAAATGTTCCGAAAAAAGTTTTGGATTTCACTTGTGCTTTCGATCCCCGTCTTATTCTTCAGTCCATCAATTCAATCCTGGTTGGGATATAACGCCCCGGAATTTCCGGGCAGCAACTGGATCACCCCTGTCTTCGCTGTTATCGTCTTTTTATATGGAGGATTGCCCTTTTTAAAGATGGCAGGTCCAGAAATTAAGAATCGTAAACCAGGCATGATGACATTGATATCATTGGCCATCAGCGTGGCTTTTGTTTACAGCCTGGCTGCGTTGTTCCTGCCTACCAGCGTCTCGTTCTTTTGGGAATTGGTTACCTTGATCGATATCATGCTGTTAGGGCACTGGATTGAAATGCGCAGTATTAGACAGGCCTCCGGAGCATTGAATGAACTGGCACGCCTCATGCCGGACACTGCCGAACGCATCCTGCCGGATGGCACGACCGAAACCGTCGCTGTAAACCGATTACAAAATGATAATTTGGTCCTGATTCGCCCGGGGACAAACGTGCCGGCAGATGGTGAGGTTGAAGAGGGCGGATCAGATGTCAACGAAGCTATGCTCACCGGAGAATCGATGCCAGTCAAAAAGCAGGTGGGGGATAAGGTGATCGCCGGTACGATCAATGGCGACGGCAGCCTAAGGGTCAGGATAACTGCCACTGGCGACGAAACTGCTCTTGCGGGAATTATGCGCTTAGTGGAGCAGGCACAACAGAGTAAATCCAAAACCCAGATTCTGGCAGATAAAGCTGCCGGATGGTTGTTTTATGTGGCATTGGCCGTGGCATTAATTACGGCGGTAGCCTGGACGATCGCAGTTGGCTTTGATGTAGAGGTTGTCGCCCGGGTCGCGACAGTCCTGGTTATTGCCTGTCCGCACGCTCTGGGGCTTGCTGTTCCCCTGGTGGTGGCGATTACAACCGCAATGGGTGCGCAAAACGGCATCCTGGTTCGGGATCGTTTGGCGCTTGAAAACGCCCGTAAGATTGACATCATCGTTTTTGATAAAACCGGCACCCTGACCGAAGGTAAGTTTGGTGTGGTTAACATTGAAACCGTTGAGGATGTAAGCGAGGAAGAAGCATTGGCATTAACTGCCGCAATTGAAGGCGACTCGGAACACACCATTGCCCGCGGAATTCGTAAATCTTCTGAAGAACGCCAGCTTTCTTTACCCGAGGTCTCAAGTTTTGAAGCAATTAAGGGACGTGGTGTAAAAGCCATCTATGACGGTCATGCTGTGTATGTCGGTGGGCCGCGCTTATTGGAAATGCTCAAAATTGATCTCCCCCAGGATATCGCTGAATTCGAACAACAAGCCAGTCAAAAAGGTCAGAATGTTGTCCATCTGATCGAAGAAGGTACAGGTGGTTCGCGTGTGATCGCCGCTTTCGCACTGGCTGACGTTATCCGGACAGAGAGCAAGGCTGCTATTGAAAAACTGCACGAGATGAACATTGAATTAGCCATGCTGACTGGTGACAGCGAAGCAGTTGCAAAAGCTGTCGCGGAGGAGCTCGGAATTGACACTTATTTTGCGGAAGTTTTGCCTGAACATAAGGATCAAAAAATCATAGAACTTCAAAAGCAGGGGAAAAGTGTCGCAATGGTTGGTGATGGCGTTAACGATGCGCCTGCGCTTACCCGTGCAGACCTGGGCATTGCCATTGGCAGTGGTACGGATGTAGCCATCGAATCGGCAGGCATTATCCTGGTGAAGAGTAATCCCCTGGATGTGGTGAAGATCTTCGACCTAAGCCGGGCAAGTTACAAAAAAATGATCCAGAACCTGATTTGGGCAGCCGGGTACAACGTTGTTGCGCTACCCTTGGCTGCCGGCGTACTGGCACCCTTTGGCATTCTGCTCTCCCCGGCTGTAGGAGCCATTCTTATGTCTCTTAGTACGGTCATCGTTGCCATCAATGCTCAATTGCTGCGTACGCACCGATTGTGATTCCTGTATAGATGTGATCTTTACTTCAAGGAAGGTTTACATATTGGCTCAGAGGTGTTGAAAGCTCACATAAATTCTGGATTGGCTGGTGATATTTTAGGCAGAGAAGATGTGGGAGAAGTGAGCCCACAGATCCGAATCTGTATGGCGCTGATCAGCCAGAGCATCATGCGATCTGTGCGCCTTCAAATTAATGTAATTTATTACCCTCAACATTGTACCAAGATTGTATGCGCAGTCAATTTATTATAAGATGAGAGGGAACTCCATGTTTTAAGAGGCTATGATGAAAAAAATTCTTGCCATGCTAATGCTTATTGCCTTACTGCTAACCGCCTGCAATGCGGCAATAAACGTCGGGCAGACAGATCCGACTGAACAAAATGACGCAGAGGCGATGGAAGCAAGCACAGCACCTGCAATTGATAATGCCTATTTCAAGCAGGAAGGCGTGGAAGTCATCTACTTCGCCGGCGGTTGTTTTTGGGGCGTGGAAAAGCTGATGCAGTCGATCCCGGGTGTGGTGGCGGCGACCAGTGGCTATGCTAACGGGCAGTCCGATATTGTGCCAAGCTATGAGCAGGTTGTTAGCGGGGGCACCGGCTATCGCGAAACGGTGCGTGTTGAATACAAGCCCGATCAGGTCAGCCTGGATGCCCTTGTTTTTGCTTACTATCAGGTAATCGACCCGACAGTGGCAAACGCCCAGGGCAATGACGTTGGCACTCAGTACCAAACTGGCATCTATTACGCCGATGATGCCACAAAGGAAACTGTGGAGCGCATTACAGCCATCGTCAAAGAACGCTATGCAGACTTTGTTGTGGAAATCGAGCCGCTGGAACGCTTCTTTGACGCGGAAGAATATCACCAGGACTACCTGGTAAAGAATCCCATGGGCTATTGCCACATACCCAGGGATGAAATATCTGGTGTCACAAACATCATTGTAGACCCTGGCAACTACCCACGCCCGGCGGATGAGACGATCAAGGCAATGCTCACTGAGCTGCAATATAACGTGACCCAGAATGCAGGCACTGAAGCGCTATTCAAAAATGAATATTGGGATAATCACGCACACGGGCTTTATGTGGACATTGTCACTGGCGAGCCTTTGTTTTCATCCAGTGATAAGTTCGACAGCGGCACGGGCTGGCCGAGTTTCTCGAAGGGGATCGACGAAAACACCTTTGTTTATATAGTCGATGAATCTTTTGGTATGGCTCGCACCGAAGTCCGCAGCCGCGCTGGTAACACGCATTTGGGGCATGTTTTTTATAACGAGGGCTTGTCTCCAACCGGAACACGCTATTGCATCAACAGCGCCTCTCTGAGGTTCGTGCCCTACGAGCAAATGGAAGCCGAAGGCTACGGCTATCTTTTGGACTATATCGACTGAAGCTGGCAAGCGCAGCGAGACTTATGAGGGTTCTTTATTCTTGCATGGTTTCACGATGAAGCAACCAACCCTGCGAGAATAATCGGTAGGGGCGAAGCATCCCAATTTAGCGCGGCAGAATTTGCTAAACAATAATTTCAGGACGCTTCGCCCCTACAACTAAAAGGCTAGCTGAGAAAGATGGAGACGTTCGGTCAAACCCCGCGCACGGTGCGTACACATTCACAATCAGGAAGATGTTAGGTCTTCAACCTCATTCCGTGCGAAACCAGCCAATAACCTCCCGAACTACTTCCCCATGTGATCCAAAAACGCGGAGACCCACACCAGTGGGGCGTTCCAGTTAATGGCGACTTCGTTGGTCGTATAGGACTGAACATCATCCAGGTAACGCTTCGAAGGCGGCAGGCTCCGCAGGTCAGCCGCGTCTGAGGGCGGATCGCTCGGGTTGAAGTTCGGTCCGCCTGAAAGCGCGCCAGGAGGGGGAGCCGGGAAACCGCGCGCGGGATCATTCGCCCAGAAACGGTGATGTGGATGCAGCATCGGATAGCTGCCATAACCCGCGACAAAGCTCTTATTCAACGCGTTGCGACCCAGGATGTAATCCATGCTCAGCCGCACACTGTCGAGATAGCGCGCCTCGCCGCTGAGTTTGTGCGCCATGCTGAGGAGCAGCATGTTGTTCAGAATGAGACCATTCGAGCCCCAGGGATAATCCTCATCGATCAGCACCCGGTAGCCGTCCTGCTCCTGCACCTTGATCAGCTCGTCAGCGTAAGCAATCACTGCCTGCTGCAGGGCGGCTTTGTGTTCCGCAGAAAGCGAGGTTTCGTGCGTCAGCAGCGAAATGGTGCCCAGAGGCGCCACGTGCCCCCAATCAAAGGCATCCGCAGCCGCGAAATCCTTTGAATTGAGCAGGTAGTCCCTGTATTCATCTTTACCTGTGGTAATGAAAAGTTCCGATGCCGCCCAGTAAAATTCATCACTGACGTTCTTGTCATCATAATTGCCGCCGCCCGCGCCGGGGGTGTTGCCGGCGTAGATGCCGGGATACTCCAGCGCCGCCTGCCAGGCGGTTTCAGCCGCAGACAGGCAGAGGTCAGCAAAGGCTTGATCGAGACCGTTCCAGATGCGCGCGCACTGCGCGGCGGTGGCAGCCAGGTTGAGGGTGGCAGCCGTACTGGGCGGGAACAGGTAGCGTCCCTGCCCGGGCACTGCGTGTTCGTTATCATTATTTACCTCGGTGGGAGGAACCACAGGCAAGCCAGCCCAGGACGCGTCGTGGAGTTTGTGATGCGCCATGCCGGCTTTCGGCTGCCCCTGCGGGACCTGCATTGCCAGCAGGAACTCCATTTCCCAGCGAGCTTCATCCAGCAGGTCAGAGATGCCGTTGCCCTGCTCAGGGATGCTTTGGGAGCCATCCGGGAAGCCTTCCCAGCCCTGCTCGTAAAGATTCAGCAGAGTCCAGACGGTGATACCGCCGTTGACCACGTACTTACCGAAATCGCCGGCGTCGTACCAACCGCCTGAGGCATCCAGCGTGTAGTCGCATCCAGGCCAATCGTTGCCATCGGGATCAGTCCCCTTGTAGCAGGTCACATTGGCATCCGTCACGTGCCCTGCCGGGCGCGCCAGATCCTTGCCGGCGTATTTTTCTTCAATCGGAATACCCACTCTGTTCAGGTAGAAATAAGTGAGGGCGTCGTGTTTCAGCCGGCTGTAAATATCATCAGAAATGGTAAAGGGCACGCTTTTCATTCCCGCGGCTTCCAGGGTGTAAGCTTCGCCCGGATCTGTGTAAACAGAGAAATCAATCTCATGCAGTGTATCGCCGGAGTTGGCGTCCTTGCCTTTGAAAGTTGTTAGACCGCTGAGCACTTCTTCACCCGATGCGTTTTTCAGCACCCATGTGAGGGGTTCAGAGGCTTCGGAGGCTACCAGGGCTATCTTGATGCCGTTCACGAAATACCCCACCTGGTTAACACTCACCAGTGTTGGAATGATTTCCGGACCTGGGGTCGGTGTTGCTTCTGGTGCTGCGGCAATGACACTTGGCTGCGGGATGTCTGTCCTGCCGAGTTCAAAGAAGAGCGCGCGGCCGAACAGGCTGGGGTTTTCCCACGAGAGGTCAGAGGTGTCGGCGTTCGACCAGATCAGCTTGATGTCCCGGTCCTGCACAGAAGCGCCGTTGATCTGCGCCTGGAAACCAAACTCCTTACCGTGGGTCACCTCGAGCAGGTCTTTCAGCGACAGTGCGGCTTCAAAACCCCAACCGTCAGCGGTTTTAAAGACAAACCCGCTTACTTTCGCGTCGGAGCTGAAGACCCCTGTGATGGTCAGCGCGTTTGGATCCGTGTTGCCGATATCGGATGCATTGATATTGACCTGCATCATCTTTAGTCCGTAAGATCTGGCGTTAAGATCACCGGAGGCGTTAACATAAAACTCCATCGAGTCCTCATTCCAGAACTCCGTGCCGTGCTTGCCTGTGATCAGGGTCTTATCCGGCATTTGCATGGTAATGTAGAGATTGTCCAGATCCGCGGCAACCGAAAACGCGAACGACCCGTTTTCTGCGGGATCGGCTGAGGGCGTGGGACCCCGATCGACAAAAATGACGGGTATGTTTGCCCAATCTGAGAGGTCACCATCCACGGAAATTTTAATCGGGAAAGGGACATAGACCACTTCTCCGCTGACCTCAGGGGGAATGGGTGGGATCTGGTCTGGCGACACAGGATTGTTCACTTGATCCTCCGGTTGTGTTTCGGCAGTGGGCGACCCGCTGCAAGCTGACAAAATCAGTGTAAAAGTCATGAAAACCATGAGAAAAAGCTTGAAAGAAATTTTCATCACACTTCCTCCAGACCATCCGTTCTGACGCAGGGCAAGTCTGATGTTGATTATATACTATTGAAGTAACAGGCTATCCTTTTGCAAGCGCTTATCAATCATAAAAAATATTGTATAATCTGCCTTGTACAATTGGAAAACTATGACGGCAATCAACGACCTGCCCGATGAACCCAAATATTTAGTAAGAAGAGTCAGCGATCTGACCGGTATTAATCCTGTGACTTTACGCGCCTGGGAAAGGCGCTACGGCATCCTTAATCCAGAACGAGATGAGAACCGATATCGGCTCTACTCAGACCGGGATCTGGCAATTTTGAGGTGGCTGATCAATAAGAAGAACAGCGGTGTCTCCATCAGTACCGCTGCCGCGAGCTTACACGACATGATCGCGCAGAACAACTGGCCTGAAGTTATCCCATTTGAGGTAGCCCAAATCAAAACCCACAATTCGGTGTCGCCCAAAGGTTACACAGAGAAACTATTTCAACTTCTGTCAAACCATAATGAAGTCGAGGCTGCCAGGCTCTTTGAAGACGCGCTCTCCAAATTTGATCTTGAAACACTGATCGAGAAAATCATCACACCCGCGCTGATATCCGTAGGAGAAGCTTGGTTTCAAGCGGAACTGATGATCAGCACGGAGCATTTTGCCACTGCTTTTTTGCTGAGCCGATTGAACAACCTCTATATCTCGCTGCCGATTGTCAATAAAGGACCAAATATTCTGATTGGTGGGGCTCCGACTGAAGAACACGAGATAGGCGCTTTGATGATGGCTGTACTATTAAGAAACCGGGGTTACCGGGTCGAGTTTTTGGGGGCTAACCTGCACCTGGATGACCTGGTGGACTACTCGTGGCAGATAAATCCCGCCCTGGTCGTGCTCACAGCCAGCACAAATCGCGTTGCCATGGAATTGCTGCGGGCGCAAGTAAAGCTCAACACCATTTCACCGGCCCCAAAATTTTGCTATGCCGGTTTTGCTTTTGATTTTGACCCAGAATTGGTTAAAAAGATCCCTGGTATCTATCTTGGAAATTCGATGGTCAAAGCCCTGGACCATATAAAGCAGCTCTTAAGCGAATAATTACCCTCCATGGAAAAATCACAGCCGCCCAAGATCTGGGCGGTTTTTGTATAAGCCGTTTTGTGTCTCCAAGATGCAGAAAAACCCGAAGGTATCGCAGTGACAGCAGCTAACTGGGGCAGTGAAAAGATGCCGTCCTGGTACTACAACCTGAAAGCAAACCCGAAGGCAAGCGTATTACTGGACGGCAGGGAGAGGATTTGCACCGCGCGGGAGGCGCAGGGGGAAGAATATGACCATTACTGGAAACTGGCCGAAGCGACTTACCTCGGCATGCATCATTACAGACAGCGTGTGGGCGACCGGCGCATCCCGATCATGATCCTGAGCGAAGAGGGCTAAGAGTTTAAGAAGATCTCTTCAGTTTAAAATTCCATTCACCAGGTTTTGGATTGCGACTTTGTGGGGCTTGTTGGGGGAAACCCCTATGGAGGAAGTTTGTACTTGAAGATGAAGTAAACCAGATCCTTCAACAAAAGCTGCACACGTGAGAATGTTCAGGTCATTTAGAAATTGGTCTAGAGAGATGATTTGCATAAGAGAGTGATTAAAAATATTCTGAGTAGCTCAAGAAAATTGAGCTACTCAGAGGCTTGTCAATAGTTACCTATTCTTTGTCTAAATCTTGCAGCTGTTTGCTAACAGCAGCCAACTGATTTTCGAGCCAGGTCTTGCGCTGCGCCACGGCTTCTTTGGTTGCAAATGGCGGCGCGTCAATTTGCCCCATACCCCAACCAAAATTGCCGCGGAAAAACCCGCGTCCTCTGCCTCGGCCTGCGTAGCCCCCGGCGTAACCCCCCGCGTAACCCCCTCCGCAAGGCCCCAGTCCTCGTCCATTCGGTCCCGTTCCAATCGGTCCAGTTCCATCAAATCTTGGCATAGTATTCTCCTATTAAATGTATGTTTATTGTCTGTTCATCCGGTTTCCACGCCGGCGTCCAAAAAAGCGACCGAATGTGGAATCCCACACCCCTGCGCCTCTGCGAAAAGCTCCGCCAGGTGTTGGGCTTGTGGTTGGGATCTTGCCGGTGTCAACACCAGTTGGTCCACAATTTCCCATGCCTCGCCCTGTTCGCGAGCCCTGACCCATAGGTCCAGTTCCATCTCTTGTTGGCATATTTGCCTCCTTTTATCCTTTCTGAATCTTAGCGAACAATTTGTCGATGATTAAGTTGGTCTTTTCCAACTCTTGTGTCCAATAGCGCAAGGCTTCTTCGCCTTGGGCGGTCAAACGGTAAGTACGTCGAGGGGGGCCTTGGGTCTGATCTGTGTCCCAGTCCGATTCAATCCATTCCAATGTTTCCATTTCACGTAACGTTCGATAAACAACGCTCGGGTGAATGGTCGTCATATCCAGTGCATTGAGTTCAGACAGGAGACTGTAACCATGACCTGGCTGTTCTTTTAGCAAAACAAGCAATGTGGGCTCCAGCAGGGATACCACAAGGGGAGAATGAATCTCCTCACCCCTCGAGCCTGCTCTCATTGCCCAACCTCTTCCGCGTCTTGGCATATCTTCGTGCCTCCTTTTGATCAGCCACAGTATAGTGCACTATTCTCTTAATGTCAATAGATAGTTAGAGAATATTCGCAAATGTTAACACAATTAATATAGTTACATTGGTAAAAGCCTCTTGCTAAACGCATATTAAGTACTATAATATTGGGATACAGATAGTCTGAGAGCTTCGTTGTGCGAATAAAATCACCCAAAGTGGAGCTCAGGATAACACTGGAGAGGCAAAATGAATTATTTTACAAACAGTCCAATGGATAGCCCTGATTCTCTTTCAGCCGATCTTATCGTAGGCAAGAGGCTGAAAGATCTGCGCACCGAAAGAGCTTATTCTCTGCGTGTCCTGGCGGAGCGAAGCGGCCTGAACATCAACACCCTGAGTTTGATCGAGAACGGGAAGTCCTCTCCATCGGTCAGCACACTGCAGCAGTTGTCGCAGGCATTGGATGTGCCGATAGCTGCTTTCTTTGAATCAGAGCCGGTAGAGAAAGAGATTGTTTTTACACAGGCTAATGCGCGACCAACCCAGACCTTTGGTTCCACTAAGATGCAAAACCTTGCAAAAGACCTGATCGACAATGCTGTGCAGCCATTTGTTGTGACCTTGGAACCAGGCATGGGCAGTGGTGATCATGCGATCGTCCATACGGGCTTTGAATTTATTTACTGTCTGAGTGGATCAATACGCTACCAGGTTGGTCAAGAGGAATACATCCTCAATATGGGGGACAGCCTGGTTTTTGAAGCGCACAAACCACACAGTTGGGAAAACACAGGGGGAATTCCAACGCAAATTTTACTCATACTTTATCCAACAGATGAGAGAGAAAAAGCAAGCGGGCATCATTTTTCGCTTGAGGCTATGAAAAAGGAGATAAACATGAAAATTGCAGCAATAACAGAAGACGGAAAGACCATCAGTCAGCATTTTGGCCGGGCGCCATATTACCTGGTGCTGACCATTGAGGAAGGCAAGGTTACCGAAAGGGAATTGCGAGACAAATTGGGGCACAGCCAATTCCACGAGCTACACCATGTGGGTGAATCGAACGCGGGGGGGCACGGAATGGATGCGCAATCCCATAACAAACATGTTGACATGTCCCAGTTAATTGCCGATTGCAAAGCATTGCTTTGTGGTGGCATGGGCAGGGGTGCTTACGAAAGTATGCGCCGCTTGAATATCCGTCCCGTAGTGACAGACCTGCGCGATATTGAAACTGCAGTTCAGGCGTTTATTGACGGCAAGCTTATTGATCACACCGAACTGCTGCACTAGGTTTGGTATTACTACTAACAGAAAAAATAACCGGTCGATAATTCGGGAGTAATCAGGAAAGATCGGTAACAGAAAAAAGGAG
>DDWY01000030.1 GCA_002347705.1 Anaerolineaceae bacterium UBA2274
AGAACCTCCGGGTTTTCCACGTCTGCCAGCGTTTCTCCAATTTGAATATCCTTTAAACCCCCAATGGTAACGATCTCCCCAGCTTCAGCAGTCTCTATCGCAACCTTGGATATCCCCTGGTAAGCAAACAGATATTTTGCCTGGATCCGCTCGGATGTGCCATCAAGCTTGAGCCGCATCACCTGCCCACCCGCTTTCACACTTCCCGCGTGGATCCTGCCAGTCGCAGTAACCCCACTGTACTCATCATATCCAAGATTGGTGACCAGCATCTGAAAAGGCGCATCAACGTCTGCCAGTGGTCCGGGAATTTTCTGCAAAATACTTTCAAATAATGGCGCGAGGTTCTCTTCAAGTTTCTCTGAGTTACCTGCCTTGCCGGCAAGACCATCTGCGTAGATAATCGGGAATTCAAGCAAGTCGCTGCTGGCTCCAAGTTCGACAAACAAATCAAATGTCGCGTTTAGAGCCTGGTCAGCATCGGCATCCCGCCGGTCAAGCTTGTTGATCACCACGATAGTGGGTAGATTTTTGGCGATTGCCTGCTTAAGCACAAACCTGGTTTGCGGTTTGGGCCCTTCCACAGCATCCACCAACAGCAGAACGCCATCAACCATATTCATGATCCGTTCTACTTCTCCGCCAAAATCAGCATGTCCGGGGGTGTCGACAATATTGATTTTGATCAAATCGCCGGTTTCAGGCTCCGGCAATGTGATGGCAGTGTTTTTCGCAAGAATGGTAATTCCACGTTCTCTTTCCAGATCATTGGAATCCATGATGCGTTCCTGAACCTTCTGGTTCTCCCGGAAAACCTTTGCCTGTTTCAACATGGAATCGATCAGGGTCGTCTTACCATGATCCACATGCGCGATTATTGCCACATTTCTGATGTTCTTACGTTCAGCCAGCATTAATTCTTCTCCAATTTCCAATAAAAAACCCGGCGAACCGGGTTTCTGCTATTCATTCAGACCAATAACGTCCCAAAAATATGGGGGTGGTTCCACCGGTTCGTCTATAATCTCAACCGCACTTCTTAATTTTTCCAAAACCTGGTTAAGCTTCTCTTCGTCGTTGGCGTGAACCTCAAAAAGAGGCTCTTTTTCGGCGACTAATTCACCGATTTTCACTTTGACCAGGATTCCAACACCAAAGTCGATTTTGTCATCTTTTTTCGAACGACCAGCGCCCAATGTCACAGAGCTTTCCCCGACTTCCTTTGCGTCCACAGTTTTTACCCAACCACTTCTCTCCGCTGTAATGGTTCTGTGAAATCTGGCTTTCGGCAATCGCTCGAGATCCTGGATATAGGAGACATCTCCGCCCTGGGCGGCAAACAGCTCCTCCAGTTTTTTCATCGCGCTTCCATCAGCTATGGTCGCTTCAGCCATGGCTAAGGCTTCCTGCATGGTTTCAGTCTTCTTGCCAAGTATCAGCATGTAGGCAGCCAGGTGCATGCAATGGTAGCGGTAGTCCTCAGGCGCATTTCCCCTCAGCAGCTCAACCGCTTCTTTGAGTTCCAGCGCGTTTCCAACGGCTTCTCCCAAGGGCTGATCCATTGGCGAAAGCACCGCAATCACACGCCTACCGCTCAGATTTCCAATCGAAACCATTATATTCGCGAGTTCACGCGCATCTTCAAGCGTCTGCATGAAAGCGCCTTTGCCGACTTTGACGTCCAGAACAATCGCGTCTGCGCCGCCAGCGATCTTTTTACTCATGACGGAGGAAGCAATTAGTGGAATGGATTGAACCGTACCTGTCACATCGCGCAGGGCATAAAGTTTACCGTCGGCTGGTGCCAGATCAGCGCTTTGTCCGGTTAGAACTATTCCAGTCCGCTTTAATTGGCTGATGAATTGTTCTGTGGTGAGATTGCTCCTAAATCCAGGTACGGACTCGAGTTTGTCGATAGTTCCACCGCTGAAACCCAGACCTCTGCCCGACATCTTGCCGACAGGCAGACCACAGGCCGCCACCATTGGGGCGACACTCAAGGTGGTTTTATCTCCAACTCCCCCAGTGGAATGCTTATCTACTACCAATTCACCTATCTCACTGAGATCCAGAACCTCACCGGAATGCGCCATTGCCATCGTCAGGTCAGTGATTTCCTGGTCGGTCATCCCGTTAAGCAAAACCGCCATAGCCCAGGCTGACATCTGATAATCAGGGACTTCATCATGGGCATAGCCATCAACAAGAAAGTCTATCTCAGACTTTGTCAGAGCTAACTTATCCCTTTTTTTTACAATCAGATCCAAAGCGCGCATTTCACAATCTCTTATTCGGCTGGATAGATACAAATCTTGCGATTTGGTTCCTCGCCAATTGATTCAGTATAAACCAGGTCATACTTCCGCAATTCCATATGCACAATCCTGCGCTCATTTGGCGGCATTGGCTCAAGACACTGCCTGCGACCAGTGGATACGACCTGGTCAGCCATCCTTCTGGCAAGTTTTTGCAGCTCAATTTCTCTGCGGTGGCGGAAGTTTTGGATATCCAACTGCAGTGGAATCCATTGGTTGACTTTTTTATTTACCATCAGGCTGATAATGTATTGCAAAGCGTTCAGGGTTTCAGCCCGACGTCCAATCAGAAAGCTCAAATCCGAACCTTCAATGTTGACGTAAATGATTTCCCGGTCTTCTTCTTGTTGGTAAACTTTCTCAACATTGACTCCAGCTTGCACATCCATTTTTTCCAGCAGTTCCGACACGGTGTCTTTGACCACTATCTCGATCTCTGTCTTTTCGAGGTCAACTTGATCGATGATGTTTGAGTTCATTTCTGCCTCAAGCATTTCTTCAAAATTGAGATCATCGTCTTCTTCAAACGAAGTAATCTCGTCTTCTGTTTCATCATCAGCGTCCTGGTCTGACGAGTCGCTGCTGCCGAGTACGGTCAGCTTGATGTGGGCTTGCTTGGAGGCAAATCGGAATAAATTCCGTTTTCCTTCATCCAAAACTTCAACTTCCACATCCTCTTTTTGAACGCCTAATTGCTCCAGCCCCTTTTCGATAGCTTCTTCGACTGTTGGGGCAATAACCTCAAGGGTGGTTTGGTTCTTAGTCATCAGACACACTCAACTTTCAAACTTGCTTACTTTTTTAACTTCGGACGCTGGCGCTTCGCGGCTGCCCTTGCTGAAGGTTTTATCACCTTTTCAACGATTTCAGGTTCATCTTCTTCTTCATCATCTGGAAGATCAGGAATGACTATGCTCGGTTTACTCACTTTTGGCTTGGATTTTATCCATGGGAAGATTCTTGACCAATCAGTTTTTCCCATTGCTGCATACTGTGCAACGGTAGTAAGGTTACTGACCACAAAGTATAGAGCCAGACCTGCAGAGAATTGGTAAGCCATGACTCCCATCAGGATCGGCATGGTCATAGTCATGCTGTTTGTCATGGCAGCAGCCTGATCGTTGCCGCCCTCACTTGGGGGCTGCATCACTCTGGTCTGCACGACTGTAGACAAAACAACCAGGATCGTAAGCACAGGAATACCAATCCCAGCTACCATCAAGCGTTCAGGTTGACCCAGATCCATCCACAAGAAGCGATTCTGGATCGGCAAAATCTTGGTGGAATCCAGGAACGGGTAAACCATTCGTTCCAACTTGACCAACTCAAGAGGCGTGCTTGCCATAGCGCGCATAATGCTCTGATAAAGCCCAAAAATGACCGGTAATTGGATAAGCATTGGCAGACAAGAACCAAAGGGGCTGACCCCCAGCTCCTTGTAAAGCTTCATCTGCTCTTCTGCCAATTTTTCTTTATTATCCTTATACTTCTCCTGCATCTTGAGATAGCGCGGGCTTTTCTGCATATCCTGCATGGCTTGCGAGGATTTCATCTGCCTGGCAGTCAAAGGGTAGGTGATCAGCTTGATCAGAATGGTAAAAAGAATAATCGCGACGCCAAAATTCTTGACCAGCATCGTGATCATCAATAAGACGTTTGTAAAGGGTTGAACAATCAGGGTATCCCACATAGTCGACCTCTCTATTTCTCGGGTTTGAAGGTCCAGACAGGCTGACCTTGGAAATCAAATGCGTAGACCAGATTATCCCCCTTGATGGCACCAACAAGAACCAGTGAATCGGTCACAACGGGTGTGTTGTACACATTCCCACTGACAATGCGAGACCAGATGGCTTGTTGGTTCAGATCATAAAGTGTTACCGTTCCGTCTTCCAGTGCGACAACAAAGCCCTTGTCTTCAATCAGGGCAAGCCCTGCCAGCATAGTTCCACCAGCATTCATTCGCCAGTTTTCCAAACCAGTTTCAGGAGAAAGAGAGATGATTTTGCCAGTTTTGTCATTGAAAATAAGCTGACCCTCCACCATAATCGGTTCCGCCCAAACACTTCCCAGGTTTCCATTGTCGTCATAACGCCAGACGATTTCACCACTCTGCCGACTAATTCTCACGAATTCGTTCGCAAGAGAGCCAACAAAAATTGAATCCGTCGTCGGGTCGTAGAAGGGAGCTGCAATTACAGCTCCACCTAAATCTATCTCTCGGATTGTCGTGCCGTCTTTTTTATTGAGGAAAATGACTTTATGATCCTGCGAACTGACGATCACCATCTCATCGACGATCAGTGGTTCAGAGATATAAGCAAAATCGCCTTGATGCGTCCAGATCAGGTTGTTGTTCACATCGATTGCGTAAATATTGCGATCCGCATTAGGAACAATGATAAGATCACCACCTTTTGCTGCTTTTCCCTGGTACCAGCCCTTGGCATCTGTAAAGGTCCAGTTGACTGTGGGTGTTCCAGACACGTTGATCTTGAGGAAATCATTCGCAAAATCCCCAACATAGATGGACTCACCATCAATCAACGCAGGAGCATAGAAAACTTGCTTGACGTTGGATTTCTCGGGAAAATGCCAAGCTGCAATCCCATTTGTGGGATCGATTTTGTAGACGTAATTCAGGTAAGATAGAAATATTTGGTTCTCCCCAGCGCTGATGCCCGGAGTGCTTTCAGCCCGGGGGCCCATTGCACAACTAGCGAGAAGTAATCCCGCCAGAAGGACCATCAACAGAGAACGTAGGTATTTTTTGTTCATAAATCTCCTAAGGTACTGGATCAAAACCGCCTGGATTGAATGGATTGCAGCGTACTATGCGTTTCACACCAATCCATCCACCTTTCAATAAACCATACTTATAAACCGCTTGGTAAGTATAGTGCGAACAAGTCGGATAAAAACGGCAAGTATTCGGCGGCAAAGTTTTTGACACTGTTTTTTGATAAGCCTTTATCACTAACAAGATCAGCAGTCGCGGCAGATTGCTTAGCCTTTTTGGCAAGACCGATAATTCCGGATCACAGGTCTGGCAGTCAGCCTCATGGGATGGATCATGCTCATTCATTTTTGCTTGTCCGATTACAAACCCGGTTAAACAAATCCTGAACCGCGGTATCAACTTCTCGCGGTTCGGCGTATAGAAGCCTTTTTCTGGCAATCAAAACACAATCCAAGCTCACTTCAAGTCTTTTCAGATTCTCAACTGCTCTGGCGCGCAATCGACGTCTGCACCGGTTGCGCTGAACCGCCCCTCCCACGGATCGGCTTGCAATAACTGCATACCGAATGATCTGGAAGTCATTAGGGTTCGTCACAAGAATTGCCAGCGAATTCGCTACAGATTCTCCCTCTTGTTTGACCTTTTGGATTGCCCTTGGGTCCTTGAGGTGCGTGACCGAAAGCCCGGCGATTGACCTGACTTCCATCCCGCTGCAGTCTACCAGCGTACGCGTTTGACGTGATTGTTAGACTTGGTGGCGAGCTGATGGCGCCCACGCAGGCGACGGCGCTTCAATACTGCCTGGCCATCTTTCGTGGACATGCGCGCGCGGAATCCGTGTACGCGCACACGCCGGCGAATTTTTGGTTGATAGGTTCTCTTTGTAGACATTGCAATTCCTTTCAGAAATCCGGTCGTGCCGCGATTGCAGACATTCACAGATATTTTTATCCATATTTTTTGTCAATAATGTAACCAAACAATTTTACCGCAAACGGTCCAACCGTCAAGGTAACAATCGGGGCGCTGTAACAATCGGGGGTTGAAACAATCGGGTGTCACCTAATCTTCAGATTTATCCTCGCTTTGGTTCCACAACTGCCCGATGATGATGCTCTCAGAAGTCAGATCATCAAGTCTCACGCATCGCACCTGGTTGTGAAGGTTTTCAGGGGAAGGCGTGTGAACTTTCAGAAAATCTTCACTCCAACCCTGCCAAACCCAATTACCTTGCAGTTTCACCTTGGATTCAAACAAAACTTGAGCATATTGTCCCAATCTTTGCGAAACAGATTCCCGCTCGGTTTTAGCAAGAACCTGACGCACGATACTTGTGCGTTGTTTGCGAATGGAATGCTGTACTTGCCCATCCATTGTGAAAGCAGCCGTCCCTTCTAAGGCTGAAAAGGGAAACACGTGCCCCCCACTGAATCGGCACTTTTCAATAAATTCAAGCGATTGTTCGAATAATTCCTGGGTTTCTCCGGGAAAGCCGCAGATAATGTCAGTTGTGATGGCCAAACCTGGTTTCACGCTTCGTATGAATTCGAGCATGTCCCGGAATCTTGCCGTGTTCATCGGTCGGTTCATCTTGCGCAGGAGGTCATCTGAGCCAGACTGCAAAGGGATATGCAAATGCGGACACAATCGAGGATCTTTAAAAAGATCGATTAACTCAGGACCAACATCCCAGGGTTCAATCGAGGAAAGGCGAATGCGTTCAATTTTGGTCTGATCAAGCAGCATCGTCACCAGATCTGCCAGTGTTTGCCTGGTTGATAGATCTTTACCCCAAGACCCAAGCTGTACGCCCGTCAGGACTATTTCCTTAACCCCCAGGTTTTGCAGTTTTTGAGCATAAGCAACCACACTGGTTAACTCAGTGCTCACCGAGCGACCTCTTGCGACCTGGGTCAGGCAATACGCGCAGCGATTGTCGCAGCCATCCTGTACCTTTACGAATCCGCGTGTTCGGCTCCGTGCCCCGAGGTCAGGTCGGTATTGCCTAAAACCATATCGGTCGGGGGCTGCCTTTTCCAACAAATCTGCCAGGATTTGTTCCTTCTCTGGATTACCGTATGTCTGGTCCATCATCTGCGTTTGCTCGGCGGATTTCTCCTGGCTGACGCTCACCCAACAGCCTGTGCCGATCACGCGGGCATTGGGATAATGAGCTTTGTGATGCCGTAGCATTTTTCGCGAATCAGCAGAAGCTTTGGCAGTCACACAACAGGTATTGATAACAATCTCATCCGCGTCTTCAGGGTTGGAGACCACTTCAACGCCAGCTTCTGTCAGTGAGAGCGCAAGCTGCTCGATCTCCGCCTGGTTCAGGCGGCAACCAACCATGTTTAGAAATACTTTCATCTAAGGCTTGGAAACTATAAAATCATTAAAAACAAAAGAGCCAGCTCCGCCTTGCCCGGTTTCCGCAAAGATCCCAACGTCTCCCTTGGTGAGCTCCTCATCCTCCGCTGTCAGGGCGACCTTTCCGTTTACAACCAAACTCAACTGACTTCCTACACAGAATACCTCAAGTAAATTTATTCCGTCATTTTGTTTCACATTATGGTTGTAGATCATTTTTCCGTCAGGCAGGGTACTTGGCTCCCCATCGATCACCCTTACCAAACCTGTATATCCGTCAGGAGTGACAAAAAACCGATAATAATTTTGACTATCCTGGTAGCGGCAGACGATGCCCAGATAGGAATCATTGCTTCCTGTAAGTTTATGCGTTCCAACCTGCACCTTGACGTCACTAAACTGCAGACCTGTGGTTGAGATTGATCTTCCACCCTTGTTGTTAATCGAAATTAGATAACCTTCGCTTGAGTAACCTTTTAGTTCATAGACGTTATTTACAATTTCCCAACCGGTGGTATCGTCACTGAAATCATCCTGAACAAGGACATCGCCGCTGGACTTCCAAGGGAGTTTATCCTGGCTGATTTGTAAGTTTTGAATCGTGGAACAGCTGTTAAGAACAAGCAGGCTGATTACAAAAAGAAGCAAAAAAGGTGTTTTTTTCACCACTCAATAATACCAGAAAAGTGTAGTGTCCCGTGCCTGGAAAACATAACCCCGCCATGCCGTGTGCTGGAGGGTTTTGAACCTGCAATAGCAGGATGGTCCTACTAACAGGATCGATCTTGACTTCCGTCTATCACGTCACCTGTATAAGATCAGACCTTTTTTGTTCGTGTTGGTACAAAACTGAGTGTCAGCATCACAAACACAGCAGGGTATCTTTTTTATACCATAATTTTGACAAAACTTACTTTCCTTCCTCAATGACTGTATAATCTAACTATAAGAAATGAGGAAGCCCATGCTTAAACGTTTGTTTATTGCGATTGATCCTGAGCCAGCCCTGCTTGATACAATTTTCAGGCTGACTTCGACCCTAAAACGAGAGTATCCAATTAAGGGTGTGCGCTACACTGCGCCACAAAACCTGCACCTTACTTTGCTTTTCCTGGGTGATACCGACGAAGCTTTGATCCCACAAATTGGTGACAAGCTTGATCGAATTTGTCGAAACTTCACAGAATTTGATTTGGAATTTTCAAATCTTGGTGCATTTCCTTCTCAACGCAATCCCCGCATCATCTGGCTGGGAGTTAAGCGTCCAGAATCTGTCACTGCATTGGCAAAAGCAATTATCCACGACACAGGTTTAGTTGCGGAACCAGAAAAAGCCGGATTCACACCACATCTTACGCTCGGCAGGGTTGGCGAAAGCGCTCGCGGGGCTTCGACTGAAATGTTTTCCCGGCTGTTCGCCAAATATGGGAGTACAAATGTAGGCTCGACCAGGATCAGAGAAGTGCTTCTATACCAAAGCACTCTGAAACCTGGCGGACCAGAATACACTGTACTTAGCCGCCATGACCTTAAAAATCTGTGCTAAACTTCCTTCAGTGAGGTGAAATCTGGAACCAATTAACTTAGGACGCAAGATCGTACAAATTCTTGAAGACAAGCTCGCAGAAGATATTCTGCTCCTCGACCTTACCGGTATCTCAGACTTTACGGACGCATTTGTAATCGCTAACGGCACCAGCGAAAGAATGCTGCAAAGCCTGGCTGATTATGTCCATGAAATTATTAAACCAGAAACCGGATTGAACCCTGTTGTTGAAAGCAGTGGTCAGTCCGGCTGGATAGTCTTGGATTACGGCTATGTTGTAGTTCACCTGTTGAGCCCCGAAATGCGTGAATATTACGACCTCGAGGGCTTATGGAACAATGGCAAAACCGTGCTCAGCGTTCAGTAAATCAGTAATCTAAACAAATTCTTCTATGATTTCCTGCGCGTGCTCCGCAGGTTTTACCTTTTCGTAAATCTTTACAAGCTTGCCATCTTCATCAATCAGGAATGTGGTGCGATTGATGCCGTAATACTCGCGCCCCATGAATTTCTTCAAACCCCACACGCCGTAAGCATCACTGACCTCGTGGTCAGTGTCCGAGAGTAGCGTGAAAGGCAATTGATGCTTTTCCTGGAATTTAGCGTGCGACTTAACAGAATCCGCGCTGACTCCCAGGATAACAATGTCATTTTGCTTGAATACAGAGTAGTTGTCCCTAAAGCTACATGCTTCGGCAGTACATCCTGGCGTATCATCCTTTGGATAAAAATAAAGAACTACACGTTTACCAAGATAGTCTGAAAGCTTGTGGGTTTCACCGTTTTGATCACTGAGTTCAAATTCGGGTGTTGATTTGTTTAATTCTAAAGTCATTGTTGCCTCCAAAAGTTCATTTTATGATCAAAGGATACGCCAAAAGATAGATCAAAGAAAAGAATTGTACAATCGCCAAAGCCCGCAGCAATTGCCAGTTTGGGCGCATTCCTCCTGCCATTTGCTGGAGGAAGAACACCTCCGCCCCACTGATCAGACTGAGCAGCAGGGTTGGCCAATTGCGCGACCAAGTGTTGCTGCTTGCCAGATAGATCAATAAACCAAGATAGGTCAAAAGCGTGAGTCCGTGGTGGAACTTGAGTGCTTTTTCCCAACCAACCGAGGCAATAAAACCGTTTTTTCTGGAACTTGAGTTTTGATCGTATTCAGAGAACAACAATGTGATAGCTGAAGCCCCATACAGAAAAAAGATCGGAAGGCACAGCAGGAACAGCAAGTAGGAAAACTGATACTCTTGGATTGCACTTCCCAGAAGGAACATGATCGGTGAGACCACCAGGCCTTCAAAGAACCAGGACATCGCGTTGAACCACAAACGGCTAAACCTGCCTAATGACAAAAACACGATAAGCCCAAGAAAGATTAGAAGTAACAAGTTTGTGCCGATGAGAACCTGAGCCTGTAATAAAAGATAAAGTCCGGCAAAAATCACAAAAAAGGCAGCAACAATCAATGTGAGCGCACTTGATGATTGATTTTGTCCACCAGATCTGACCCGGGTGAAGGGATTGACACGATTGGAGGTGAGAAATCGCTGTAACTCCTGCAGAAGGGTTAACGCGTAAAAAATTATCAAACCCGCAGCAAGTGTCAAGAAATTTACTGCGCGTCCCGACCAACTGGCAATCATTACTCCCAGCATGTAGCTGGCAGTAGCTGATGCGGCGAAAAACCAATTAACATTCAATTTCAACTTTTGCATGACTCTATTTTAACATGTGTCAGCCTTCAATTGCTGAGTGATATAATTTTTATGGAAATTATGAAAAAATGGCTCGTTCTTTTCCTGGTCTTTTTTCTCCCTGGAAGTCTCGGTTCGCAGGAAATTTCTGCTGCTGATTTTCAACTGCAGAATCAACTTTATGTGGCTAATACTGAATCCTTATGTAATGGTTACGAAAACTGTTTCTTCAACGATACCACCGATTTACCCGAGTCTATCGCCTTGATGAAGGCCATCAAATTTGCCCGCGACAACAGCCTCCCGGATGCAATCATCACCGTTCTCTCCCCCTACGAGATCAACAGTCACACCGTCCTGGTGGATTATCCGGTCACGATTGTCGGCAAAAACAATGGTTGGATCAGCACTTCCAACGATAACTGTAGTCGTCCCATGTTCATGATTTCGGCCCAGGCTACCCTGCGCGATATTTACCTTACCGATGGAACCTGCAATAGTCCGTCAAGAGACTTGCTCATCGTTACCAGCACATCACCGGTTCTGATCGAGCATAGCACTCTTCAAAATGGGCAAACAGCCGTTTCCTACCAGGCAAGCTCTGGGCAATTGACTCTGCGATTTGATCAGATTAATAACAATCAATTTGCCGTAAGCAGCCTTAATGCCGGTCCAAACGCACAATTGCTGCTTGTAGCCAACAACATCACCTCAAATGGTTCTTCCACCCAGGTTTCTTGCTCTGCGAACAGCCTGGTGGATCACAACTTTTGGGGAACAGGTGTTTTTCCAGAACAGTCCGCACCCGGCTGCGGTGCGGACGACGATAAACGCCTGGACGCACCGATCTTGACCGAAACAACGGGCGTGGCTGCCCGCCTGCTTAATCTGACCAACACGCTCCCTTCCACTGATTTTTATGGATTCAAAGCCAGCAGCCCTAATTCCGTCAGCTTATACGCAGTAAACCACGGAAACTCAATCCCTTTCAGCGCTGATGCCGGAAGCATTTATCACTGCAGCAATTACTTTGACATTTTTCTTCCTCCAGGGACTTCTCCTGGCGAGATCACCCTTTCCTTCTCATATCGCGACACCAATGATTGTGTCGCAATCATCCAATCTGCTGCTTATTGTGGTTCTGGAGATCAGACCAAGTTTCCCTTGCTGTGGTATGACCCAAAGACCCGAGTGACAGATAAATGGGATAAAACCGGCGATAAACCTCAATCTTCTGTGGGCAGCATTTATGCTGGGCAGGAGACAACCTGCCGCACTGCTTCAAAAACAATTGAAGTGGTAGTTGACAACAATGGTCGTCCCGATCTTCTGAATGATATGTTTTTCACTCCCTTTGTGATTGGCTATGAGCAGGCAGGCTTGCTCTCATTTACCGCGACATCTGCTGTGAATGCAATCAATCTGAACTGGACCACCGTCACAGAAGTTAATACGCAAAGTTTTCAAGTGACACGTTCGCTCACTTCAGACGGCGCTTACGAAATAATCTCCAACGACATAGCCGCTGCGGGCACACCAGCCTCAGGTAAAAGTTACAGCTACGCGGACACCACAGCGGTAATTGGGCAAACCTACTACTACGAATTGGTAATACTTGATACTGACGGATCAATTCAACAAGTATTGGGACCAATCAGCGCTTCTATTACACCCCAATCCACTCCCACACGGACAGCTACCCTAACCAGGACGCCCATTTACCGCAGCCCAACACCATTCCAAACCGCCACCTCTGCTTTTGGCACCGGGGCTTCCGACGAGCCAACCCTTTCTCTACCAACCACCACAAATACTCCGACCATTGAGCTCACGGCTGATCTCAGTCTGACTCCGGATGAAACACCCACTCAGACAGCCACGATCACTCGCACACCAACACCCACTGTCTCTGGAACACCAAATTCAGGGGTCCTTGGGAAAACCGACCGATATTCAGGGCAAAAGCAAGTTCCTTTTTTCCTTGGAGGAATTGCGGTGTTGGTTTTGATCGCGTTGCTCGGGTTCTATATTCATCGCAAACACTAATTTTTTGACAATTGGTTTTGATTATGCTATTCTATGCCCATTATTAAAAGGGATAGCAAAATATGCTGCGAGAACGCGTCTCAGATAACGTTTACTGGTTTCAAAGTGAAGTATACGCGCAAGTTACTGCGGGTACGATAGTTGGTCCGCAGTGGGCAGTCTTGATCGACACGCTCATGCCGTCAGAAACGCCGCTCATTCGGAATTTCATTGAATCCCAGCTCATGGTTCCGGTCAAATACATTATCAACACGCATCACCACGCTGATCACTCATGGGGCAACTGTATCTTTCCTAATGCCACAATTATTGGTCATCAACAATGCCGCGATCTGATGCTCGAAAAAAGCACTTCAGCTTTGGCTGAGGCAGTTAAGGAAAACTCCCTTTTCCGCGATATCTGCATCTCACCCCCCCAAGTCACCTTTAGTTCTGGCGCTTTGACCCTGCGAATTGGAAAAAAGCAGCTCCAGATCTTTTCGACCCCTGGTCATTCCGAGGACAGCATTTCTGTATTATTGGAAGATGAACGGATTTTATTTGCCGGGGATGCCTTTATGCCCGTACCATATTTTGTCGGTGGTGAGCTTGAGGTTTTGGCGCAATCAATCTCCCAAATTGGAAATATGGGGCTCGAAAATATTATCCAGGGTCACGGCGATATCATTCTGCGGGGAGAGGTTGAGGAAGTCAAAAACCATAACCTCGAATATCTGCAGACCCTTCAGAAGATTGTAAAAACAGCTATTCGTCGCCGCAACCCACTCGAGTATATTTCAAATCAGGACATTGAAGATACCGGTAAACACCGCGTCAGTCTGGGGGGACTCGCGCAGGATTTACATATCCGCAATCTGCAGTGGCTTTATTATCAAGAGATCAAAAAGTTAGAATCTTAGGCAAAACTCACAACCACAAACATAATAACGATCAAGCCTGCCATCAGCAGCGGTTCGATCAATTTTCGGCTGGTCAGGGGGCCTTTGATGACCATTAAGGCAGTCAGAATGTATAAAATCCCGCTGACAACCAGCCCAAATTGGACTGGCTTCAAAAACAGGTAATACATCGCTCCGGCAATTTCCGCAATTAAAACCCCAGAAACAAGCACACCCGAAAAAGCGCCCGTGCCATTTGTTCGAAGATGAATTGTTCGAAAGGCCACAAAACCAGCCGTGATCAATATCAGGACTGCCTGAATGTACAATCTGATCTGTGAAGCAGCGAGAGATATTGTGAATGCCAAAAACAATGCAAATGCCAGGCTGATCAATAGCGGAGCCACAACCTTATAAGCATCCCCCGTGGGGCTGAGCACCCTGAACTCTGCGTTCAGGATCACTCCAATTATTACTAAACTGAAACCCAGGGCAAGCCACCAAGTTGGGTTCCTCTCCAGTTGTGTCAGCATAGTGCTGGTGATCAAGGTTGCAAGGCTCGGCAAAACTACATTCGGTATCAAAACCCAAGGCGAACTTGCAAAATTTTCCCGTTCAGGGTGGGTGGCAAATAGCCAAAAACATCCACCGGTGGCGAGAAGCATAAGGACTATTGGGACCAATCCAACCACACTAAAGTTGATGAAGAAACCAAATAGATTCGCGCCAGTAGTTACCGGCTCCCTGGGAATAATATATAAGGCCGCAAAGAATGTTGCCAATGTAGCAAGGATGATGCTAAAGCGATTTATGTAAAGATTTTCCACTCTTGGTTCCGCCATTTTTTGAATTCTATCACCAATAAACTGACCGCAAAATTATTCTTTTCCTTCATTTAATGGTAAAATTATAAGGTTATGAAAGTTATGCTGCCATTTGAAAAACAACCAAAAATTTTTGCCGCGTTCAGAGCCGGTTACGAGACTGCTTCGAAACACCTTTACCTGATTCTCTTCCCTATTGTACTTGACCTCTTTCTGCTTTTTGGATTCAGGATCACAATTGTCGAATTGATGCAGGATGTAATTCAGCGCTTCGTTCTGCCGCCTTCAGCCACAGCGGATTTGGTCGCAAGCTGGGAAGTTTTAAAGTCCCAGTCACTTGAGTTTTTCCGCTACTTTAGTCTGACTGCTTTCCTTCGATCTTTTCCGGTTGGTATTCCCAGCCTCTTATCTGTAGCAAGTTTTGAACGAAATCCCCTTGGAGAATACCAGTTTATCCATCTGCAAGAACCTGGCACGATCGTTCTTGTTATCCTCGCTGCGTCTTTGATTGGATTGTTTTTCGCTTACTTACTCTTCCGTTTGACTGCCCGGGCAACAACTATCCAATCTGGTCCGCCTGAGTCAATCCTTGAGTCGCGTTCATTGGTGTCATGGTTGTTGATACCGATAGTTTCAATTATCTTTGCCTTTTTGGTTGTCCTGCCTGCCATGCTGATGATCAGTCTGATTGGGGCTATCCTTCCGATATTTACCTCCATTGGCTACTTTTTTCTTACCGTTGCTATCATCTCGCTTTTATTACCGGTCTTTTTTACTCCTCATTTGATTATTTTAGAAAAATTGACCCTTCCCCAAGCCTTAGCTGCCAGCTTCAGCACTGTCCGGATCACGAATGCCAAAAGCACGAACTTTCTTTTCCTGGCAATTCTGGTCAGTTATCTGACTAACATGCTTTGGCGTATCCCATCCGAGGATTCCTGGATGTTGCTGATTGGTATCTTTGGGCATGCATTAATCTCGATTGTCATTTTGGCAGCAAGTTTTCATTACATAATAGACGCGCGGAAAAATGTGCGCAAATTTACAGAAATTCAGATGTCAGAAACTCATCTGGCATAGCCTTTTGGAGCAGAAACTTGAACAATAAACCAGAACATTACGATGCAGGTGATATCCAGATCCTTGAAGGTTTAGAGGCTGTCCGCCGCCGACCCGGTATGTATGTAGGCGGTACGGATGTAAAAGCCCTCCACCATCTCATCTATGAAGTCGTTGATAACTCTATTGACGAGGCTCTCGCCGGATATTGTGACCACATCTCCATTACGATACACCCGGATGAAAGTGTCACTGTCAGAGACAACGGTCGCGGCATTCCTGTGGAAATTCATCCTGAAAAAAAGATATCAGCGCTGCAGGTCGTTATGACCGTGCTGCATGCTGGCGGAAAATTTGGTGGTGGATCATACAAGGTATCCGGCGGTTTGCACGGTGTGGGTGTTTCAGCTGTGAACGCCCTTTCAGAGTGGTGTGAAGTTACCATTCACCGGGCAAATAAAGTTTACTTTCAACGCTACGAAAGAGGCATACCCCAGGAACCAGTAAAAGCAATCGGTACTTACAAAGGCGATTACGACGGTACTTCTACTTCTTTCCGTTTTGATCGTGAAATCTTCAAAGACGACGCAAGCTTCCGGTTCGAGACGCTTGTACAGCGTTTCCGGGAAATGGCTTTCGTCACCCGCGGAGTCAGCATTCAATTGATAGATGAGCGCGAAGGCAAGGAAATGACCTTCCATTTTGAAGGCGGCATTGCCTCCTTTGCGCGTTACATCAATCGTAACCGCGAAACACTTCATCCTTTAATTTTTGGCGAAAAGGAAATAGATGGTATCGGCGTCGAGTTTGCGGTGCAGTACACCGATTCTTATTCTGAGTCCATATATACCTTTGCCAACACCATCAACACCATCGACGGCGGTACGCATCTCACGGGTTTGCGCGCTGCAATAACGCGCAGTATCAATGATTACGCCCGCAAAGCTGGCCTGCTAAAAGATTCAGAGCCGAATTTCAGCGGAGATGACACCCGTGAAGGCCTCACAGGTATTGTCAGCATAAAGCATCCGGATCCACAGTTTGAAAGCCAGACCAAAGTCAAACTGATGAACCCAGAGGTGCAGACACACGTTCAGTCAGTGGTGCTTGAAACTGTTTCAACTTTTCTTGAAGAAAACCCTGCCACAGGTCGCGCCATCGTCCAAAAGTGTCTCACTTCAGCACGCGCCCGGGATGCGGCAAAAAAGGCGCGTGATCTTGTCATTCGTAAATCCGCGCTCGAGTCCATGACTCTGCCAGGCAAACTGGCCGACTGTTCAGAACGCAATCCGGAAAAAACAGAAATGTTCATCGTTGAGGGTGAATCGGCAGGCGGTTCAGCCAAGCAGGGTCGCGACCGTCACTTTCAGGCCATCCTTCCACTTCGCGGCAAGATCCTCAACACAGAACGCGCCCGCCTGGATAAAATCCTCGGCAACCGCGAAGTGAAATCTCTTGTCTCTGCCCTTGGCACGGGTATTGGCGATTCCTTTGATCTTAAGGGGCTCAGGTATGGACGTGTGGTCATTATGACCGATGCCGATGTGGATGGAGCCCACATCCGCACGCTTCTGCTTACCTTCTTCTTCCGCTATATGCAGCCATTAATTGAAGAAGGGCATCTCTACATAGCTCAGCCCCCGCTTTATCGAATCACCAACCGCAATCAAATTTATTATGCCTACAGTGAGGCTGAGAAGGATAAGCTGATCGCAAAATTTGGCGGTAACAACAAGGTAGGTCTCTCACGTTATAAAGGTCTAGGCGAAATGAACCCTGATCAACTCTGGGAAACAACCATGAACCCTGAAAACCGCACGCTCTTACAGGTTGAGATTGAAGACGCGGCTGAAGCAGACCGGACTTTTGATATGCTTATGGGCTCGCTCGTTCCTCCCAGGCGGCGTTTTATCCAAACGCATGCGAAGGAAGTACGCAACCTGGACATCTAAAAAACTTGTAACTCGCCTGTTTACCAGGCGAGTTTGATATTATGCCGCGCAAGATACTTCACCTGGACCTCGATGCTTTTTTCTGTTCTGTCGAAGAGCTGCTCGACCCTTCCTTGGTTGGCAAAGCTTTTGCTGTAGGTGGTAGTCCCCAGGGTCGGGGTGTGATTGCTTCCTGCTCTTATGCAGCCCGCTTAAAAGGTGTGCGCTCCGCCATGCCTGCCGGCAAAGCTATCCAACTTTGCCCTGAGCTGATATTGATCCATCATCGCCACGGGCTTTATGGCGATTATTCTGATCGCGTTATGTCCATCCTTCGGGATACAACACCCCTGGTTGAGCAGATTTCAGTGGATGAAGCATTTTTGGACGTCAGTGACCTGCCTCAACCTCTTCGGCTGATTGCTTTCGGGCTACAAAAAAGAGTCGCCGACGAAACCCAATTGCCTTGTTCCCTCGGCGGTGGCACCAACAAACTAATTGCCAAAATGGCAAATGACTACGGCAAAAAGCAAGTCCGCACAGGCCGTGCTCCCCGCGCCATAAGCATCATTGAACCGGGCGAAGAACAAGCATTTCTTGCCCCTCTCGATATCCAGGCTTTGTGGGGCTTTGGACCAAAAACCGCTGATAAATTGCGTGAAAGAGGTATCTTCCGCATCGGACAACTCTACGAGCTCTCGGAGACTGAACTGCATAGTTTTTTCGGAAATCACGCCTCTGAAATCCTCGATCGGGCTAAGGGAATTGACTCGCGTCTTGTCTACGATAGCGAACATGACCCTAAATCCGTCAGTAACGAGACCACTTACTACTCTGACACCGATGATCTTGAGCAGATATCTAATACCCTCCGCTGGCTATCAGACAAGGTTGGTTACCGTCTGCGCAAACACAACCTGGCTGGCAGTTGCGTCCAGATCAAGATCAGATATTCCGATTTCACCACCATTACGCGTCAGAAGATGTTGCAGCAGCCAACCAATCTGGATGATGAGATTTTCAGCGCTGTAACGGAACTTCTCAAAAGTCATTTAACTGCTGACCGGGAGGTGCGTTTGCTGGGCGTAGGCGTTACAAAATTGGAGCAGCCTGCCATCCAGCTCTCTCTTTGGGACAACACTGTGCAGAAGAAAACCCAACTCACCGAAGCAATTGACACGCTGAAAGACAAATATGGCAAGGGTATTATTGTGCGCGGCAGCGCGATGAAAACTGATAAGAAAGAACCTAAACCGTAGATCAGGTTCCGGTCCTGCCCTGGAGTTCATTCGTCCAGGGTTGAACCCGGCGTTGCAGATATATTTCCGATATAAACCCGTAATCCTACATATAGCTACAACCGATTGAGACCTTCGGTCAGACCGCGTGCGAGGTCCCACAGGGAGTCTACGCACTCAGGAGACCGGCATGATAAGAAGCTGTCATTGAAAACCTTCTTTTAATCTGTCACATCGTGCCCGGAGGGTATTGCGAACTTCATTTGTGACACGTAGTGTGCTATTTCGCAAGCAATCTAAAACGGTTAAATGTCAGAAGCTTTGGAGGTTTGCAAAATACGCTCATCCTTCGCGAAGCGGATTAAGAATACGTTTGTGAACCTCTCATGCTTATTCTGTGCAATCAGTTTAGATTGCTTCGTCCCTCGCAATGACAAAAACCACCGGGAGACCTTCGGTCAGACCGCGTGCGAGGTCCCACAGGGAGGCCTCGCGCTCAGGAGACCGGCATGATAAGAAGCTGTCATTGCGAACCAACACTTTCCTATCTATCTTACCCCCTCCCAACCGAGATCTATCCAACTGGAATCAGCTTCCAGGGTTTTATCCTGCAACTCACTAACCATCGAATTTTTCTGGTATAATCGCCCGCACGCCAACGTAGCTCAGTCGGTAGAGCAGACGCTTCGTAAGCGTCCGGTCGGGGGTTCGATTCCCTTCGTTGGCTTTTATTATTTAATTTTCCAGACTTATTCAGCTTTCGGCGAAAACTTTTTAAGATGTTTCGCCGATGGTGTATCCGCCATCTACAGGCAGTATGGCACCAGTAATAAACTCAGCCTTCGAAGAACTCAGAAACACAACCGCATTTGCAATGTCACTGGTGTATGCGTATCTTCCAAGCGGAATTTTCTTGAGTCTTTCCGCTTCTTGCAGCACCTGAACAGGGTCTCCCATTCTGCTCTGAACAATCTCAGTAGCAGTTGGGCCTGGCGACACGACATTCACGCGAATTTGGTATTTCGCCAGGTCCAGGGCTGCAACCTTTGTGAGCGTGTGAACCGAAGCTTTGGAAACAGAGTAATGCATTCTGCCCCGCTTTAGCTGCAAGGCGCTGGACGATCCAAGGTTAACTATCGCGCCTTTTATACCTTTTTCGATCATAAACTCAGCCGCTTTTACCATGCAGGAATAGGCACTCAGGGTGTTCGTTTCAAATGTTTTGATCCAAAGGTCGTGATCAATTTTGTTCCAATCAACCTTTTCTGAATACGCGCCCAAGTTATTGACCAGCACATCGATTTGTTGGAATCTTTCCCTGACCTTCGAAAATAAATCGACAATTTCAGATTCAACCGACAAATCACAAGGGAATAGATGCACATCAGAATTGTTAGGGATCGAGTCCCTGGCTGCTTCAAGCTTCTCAAGATTTCTGGCAACCATGATCACGATTGCGCCCAATTCCGCAAATTGCCTGCAAATCTCTAAACCAATGCCTTGACTGGCACCGGTGACCAAAACAACTTTTCCTGTGAATTCACTATCTTGAATCATATTTACTCCAGTCCATTCTTGTAAAGCTTGTGTGGTAAGGCGCATCAATTAACGGCAAATATTCTTTCCTATATACTCAAGATCGCCCGGCTGTCGAGCGAGATCGCCCCCTGTCCTTCCGGGTAAACAATCAGCGGGTTGATTTCAATCTCAGCAATTTCAGGGTTTTCGAGGCTCAATTGACTAAGGCGCGCGATGACATCCTTCACTACCTGAATATCAGCCTTTGCTGATCCGCGGTAGCCATTGAGGAGCTTGCCTGCCAGAGTTCTGTCGATCATTTCTTCGATATCTTCATCAGTCAACGGCGCTACTTTGAAACTGATATCCTTAAGCAGTTCCACCATCGTACCGCCCAAGCCAAACATCATCAGGGGACCAAACGTCGGATCGCGCCGCATTCCTACAATCACTTCCAAGCCCTTGGCTGCCATTTTTTCAATCATCACCCCCCGGATATGTGCCTGCGGCTCAATTTTGGCAATCCGGGACATCATCGAAGAATATTCTACGCGCAGTTGTTCGGTATTCTCAATGTTTAGTGCAATTCCGCCAGAATCTGATTTGTGCAGGATATCCTCGGACACAATCTTCATCACAACCGGATAAACCGCCTTCTCGGCAACTCTGACGGCTTCTTCGATATCACTTGCCAGGTCACCCGGAACATTTTGGATTCCGTATGCCTCCAGCATGATCCTGGTTTCGTACTCCCCAACTGCCTGCGCATCTTTCACTAAGGCCAGCGCTGAAGCCATTTTGTTGCGGTCAACATTGTCAACCACAACAGGGGCAAACTTGTCTCTCTTTAGAATTTGCTTATACTGCTCCATCCCCTTCAAAACTCGCCCGGCTTCATCTGGATAGGCATAAACCGGCACTCCCGCCTTATTCAAATATTGTTCCGATTCAAGTGTGCTGCGTTCACCCATCAGGCAGGTCAGCAAGGTTTTATTGGTCTTCTTTCCAACCTCCACCCAGGCTTTTGCCACACCCAGTGTGTCCACCAGAGATTGCGGCACCAGAATGGGCAGCAGCACATCCACGCCTACATCCGCATCCAGGTTGCCCAGGCTCCAAAGATAATCTTCGGGGCTGACCGAACCCAGCATATCCACCGGGTTGGAAACTTGCGCGCTTGGGTTCAGGTTGGTCCTTAACTTTGCCTGGATTTCCGGGGCAATTTGCGCCAGTTCAAAGCCATTAAAAGCCAGGCTGTCAGCCGCCAGTGCCGCAGCGCCGCCGGCATTGGTCGTGATTGCGACGCGCTTACCGGACGGCAGCGGTTGGGTCCCCAGAGCCCATGCCACATTGAAGAGCTGGCTGATGGTCTCAACTTCTATCACTCCGGCTTGCTCGAGTGCTGCCTGGTAGGCTGCATAAGAACCCGCCAGCGAGCCTGTGTGCGAGCTGACTGCCTTCGCGCCGGCGTCGTTTTTCCCGGCTTTGAGGAATACGATCGGTTTCTTGCGAGCCACACGTCTGGCCACTTCCATGAAGCGAGGACCATCCTGGATCCCTTCCACATACATCGCGATCACTTTTGCGTGCTCATCCTCAGCAAAATATTCGAGCATATCGGCTTCGGTGACGTCCATCTCGTTGCCCAGGCTGGCAAAGTGCGAAAAGCCGATCTTGGAATTGATGATCAAATCAATCACCCCACCGCAAATTGCCCCAGACTGGGAGATAAAAGCAATCGGTCCGGCTTGAGGTAGCCCCTTGATAAAAGTAGAATCCAGGCCTGTGCGAACATCTATCGTTCCCACGCAATTAGGTCCAACCACGCGCATCCCATAAGAATGAGCCAATTCCTTCACGGCCAACTCAACTTTCGCGCCTTCTTCACCAAGTTCCCTGAAACCACCTGTGATGATGACGACAGCTTTAATTCCCCGCTCTCCAATCTGCCTCATGGTTTCCATGATGACGGTCACTGGCAGTACCACCACCGCCAACTCAACCGGATCTGGCACATCTGCGATTGAGGCGTAAGCTTTTTTTCCCAGGATCTCTGTCGCATTTGGGTTGACTGGATAAACTTCGCCCTGATAACCAAAGGACACCAGGTTCTCCAGAATGCCATAGCTGAGTTTCTTCGGGTTGGTCGATGCGCCTAAAACGGCGACACCTTTGGCATCAAAAAATGGGGTGAGTGATGATGGCATGGTTTTCTCCTGAGTAGTTGTCAGAAGGATTATACCAACTCCCGCAATGAAAATCCGATCTACGGACGTGGTGCCCGCGCCTGAATTATAATAATTGCCATATGAAAGAATTTCTTTCAATTACGCCTGATAATTTGCAGGAAAAAACCGCTGATTTTGTTGGAAATCCGCATTTATTTATCAGTGGACCAGCCTCCTCCGGAAAAACCAGTTCCGCCTTGCTTCGCCTGCGGCAGATTCTCAGCTCTGATTCCAGATCAACCACGCTGGTTCTCGTCCCGCAACGAAGTTTGGCTGAGCCTTATCAAGCTTACCTGCGGACGCACAATTTACCTTCATCACAGCAGGTAAGCATCCAAACCATGAGCAGTATCGTCCGCCGGATGATCGCTCTTTTTTGGCCGCTAATTGCGAACCGACAGGTTTTCAGGCATCCTTTTGAACCACCGCGCTTCCTGACCCTGGAAACAGCGCAGTATTACATGGCACAAATTGTTAATCCCCTGATTGACCGGGGGCATTTCGCGACGATTACCCTGACGCGAAACCGCCTTTTTAGTCAGCTCCTGGACAACCTCAATAAGTCCGCCATTGTCGGCTTCGCGCATACGGAGCTTGCCCGCAGGCTTAAATCTGCCTGGACGGGCGACCAGTCTCAGTTGGTAGTTTACGATGATGTCCAGCTTGCGGTGAACGCATTCCGCCAGTTCTGTTTGGAGCATAACCTGCTGGATTTTTCGCTGCAAGTTGAACTTTTCCGGGAGATTATCTGGCCAAACCCGACCTTTCAGAAGTATTTCCAAAACCAATACCAGCATCTGATCTATGACAATGCCGAAGAGGATCCCCCCTACGTCCATGACGTCGTCGCCTCCTGGCTTAAAAACCTGCAATCTACTTTGATTATCCTGGATGAAGGCGGCGGCTTGCGCAGCTTCCTGGGAGCCGACCCTGCATCAGCCGCAAAGCTTGCTTCACATTTCAAGACACGGCTCCAATTTGAACAAAATTACGTTGTACCTCCTGCCATCGAAGCACTCCTTGGCAACATGCAATCCTCCCAAGCGCAAAAACTTCCTCTTTCCACAATTTCTCAAGCCCTGATTATCACGAGCAAGCAACCCCGCTTCTTTCCCGAACTGCTGCAGTCAATCAGCCAGGACATTGTCGGTTTGATCCACAACGGCACGCCGGCACAAGAAATCGCGGTCCTTTCACCTTTTCTGAGCGATCCACTCGTCTTCGAGCTTTCGCGCCGTCTTTCAACAGCCGGCATCCCAACGCAAAGCTTGCGTCCTTCTCTTGCGCTGAAATCCAACCCGCACATCCAGACCGTTCTCACCCTGGCATCCCTCGCCCATCCAGACTGGCAGCAACCGCCCAACCTTTACCAGACCCAATCCGCGCTTTCAATAGCCATACCCAGGCTTGACCCTCTGAGAGCCCGCCTGATCCTTGACCAAATCTCACCAAATAAAACCGTGACTGCCCTACCGGCAGTCGAGACCCTTCCTGAGGAGCTGACTAAACGCATCCCGCCCGAGGTATTGTTGCAGGTAGAAAATCTGCGTCTTTGGCTCGGCGCGGCGGATCCTGATGAACCGCTGGATTATTTCATCAGTCGTCTCTTCTCAGAGCTTCTCACTGAGCCAGGTTATGGTTTTGCAGAGAACCAGGAAGCGGGCGAACACATAGCCCGTTTGATCCAAAGCTATCAAAAATTCAAGCGACCGCTGGCGGCTGACCAGAACGCTGATGCTTCTTACCTCGGCAGAGAATACGTTAAAACCCTCAGCCAGGGTTTGCTTTCAGCGCTTTACCTGCCCGAAGAAGAGATCGTCGGAGAGCAAGGAGTCTTGATAGTTCCGGTGATGACGTTTTTAATGCAAAACCGGTTTGTCAGCCATCAGTTTTGGCTAAATTTAGGCAGCAAGGGTTGGTATGAACGGCTCGAACAGCCTCTCACCCATCCCTACGTGCTCAACCGGCAGTGGCAGGCAGGAAAAAAGTGGACGACTGACGACGAACTGGCATTAGGCCGTTTCAACCTGGATCGGACTTTAGTGGGCTTGCTGCGCCGCTGCAGTGGCCAGGTGCACCTGTGCACGTCAGATTATGGTGAAGCAGGAATTGAAGAAAGAGGCATGCTTCTGACCTGGGCACAGAATCTCTTCCGCTCAGCCTTAAGGGAGGAACAGAATGACTGAGCCTGCCTTGCGCCAATCCCAGGCTGAAGTATTGCGTTATCGCTCCGGATGGATGGGCATATCGGCTGTCCCCGGTAGCGGAAAGACCTGGACTCTCTCCCAGCTGGCAGCAAAACTCTTGCTCACCGTTGAGCTTGAGCCTGAGCAGGAAATTTTGGTGGTCACTTTCGCCAACTCCGCCGTGGATAACTTCACCAACCAGATCGGTGCGCTTGTGCGCAGATTTGGGCTGCTGGAGGGATATGGCTATCGTGTGCGGACGCTTCACGGTCTGGCGGGTGATATCATCCGCGAGCGCCCCGAACTTGCCGGGCTTGGCAACGATTTTCGCATCCTTGATGAAGAAAACGCGAACGAGATTCTTGAAGAACTATCCTTCGAACAATTAAGAAATCGTGAGGAATTCTTCCGCCAGTTGTTGAAATCTGATCTTACCGACAAGAAAGCAAGCGAGATGTTGCGGGATGCAAAAAACGGCATGCCTGCCCTACTCAAGGATCTTGCCAATAGTTTCATCAGCTCAGCCAAAAACGCCGGGCAAATGCCCGCAGACCTGGCAAAGCTTCAAAAATCCCGACCGATCACGCCTCTGTTTCAGATTTGTCTTGATATTTACAAGGCCTACCAGGAACGTCTCAAGCTGCTTGGTGCTGTTGATTTCAATGATCTCATTTACCTCGCCTGGAAATGCCTTAACTCTGACCCCAACCTGGTGCGTCAGCTTGCCCACCGTTGGCCTTATATTCTCGAAGACGAAGCCCAGGACTCCAGCAAGCAACAGCAAGCTATTCTACAAATCCTGGCAGAACAAAACGGCAACTGGGTGCGCGTTGGGGATACCAACCAGGCAATTTACCAGAGCTTTACCACCGCCGATCCACAATTACTTAAGGACTTTATTGCCCGATCAGATGTGACATCCGTCGATTTACCCGAATCCGGGCGGTCATGCCAGAAGATCATCAATCTTGCCAACCAGTTGAATGCCTGGGTTCAAACCAGCCACCCCAACGAAGCGGTGCGGGACGCGCTGACCAAGCCCTTCATCATTCCAACCCAGCCCGGCGACCCGCAGCAAAACCCGCCCTGTGACTCCAATTCCGTCCAGTTGATGACAACTTCCTTCTCGTCGGATGAAGAGCTCAACTTCATTGTCCGCCAGGTAAAAACCTGGCTGGCAGGTCATCCCGAGGATACCGTCGCCGTGCTTGCATTGGTGAATGCTCGAATCAACAAGATTGCAGGCGCCTTAAGAGATAACAAAATTGACTATGTAGACATACTGATGAAAGTTCCGCGTGAGACCCGCGAAACAATCGGCACAGTACTCAACCTTCTCAAACTCGTCTTTTATCCGCTCGACCAAAAGATGGCAGAAAAAGCCTTACAAGTCTTCTATCGCCATTTTCGCAGCGATGACGCGCTTTCGCAGGCACTTTCCAACGCCAGCAATTGGTTCAAAAGCATGGAGCTGCTTGAAGACTTTTTCTATCCTGTTGGGATCGATCCGCTTGAAGATCTCTCTTACAGCAATCCCGACACAGCCAGTATGCTGGCGGATTTCCGCGCGGCGGTTCTGCGCTGGCACCAAGCCGCTTACCTTCCCTTTGACCAACTGATGCTTGTCATCTCTCAGGACCTTCCCATGGAGCCTTTTGAACTGGCCACAGTCCACAAAGCTTCCTCTTTCATCAAGACCCAGATGGACAACCACCCCGAGTGGACTCCCCCGGAATTAATCACTGCTCTAACAGAAATAGCAAAGAATGAACGTAGTTTCTTCAGTGTCAGTGAAAACCAGGATTCCTTTAACCCGGAACTCTATAAAGGAAAAGTTGTCTTGTGTACGTGCCACAAAGCCAAGGGGCTCGAATGGGACAAGGTATTCCTGACTTCAGTGAACAATTATGATTACCCCTCTGGGGCAGAGAAAGATTCCTACATCAGTGAAAAATGGTATATCCTTGACCAGCGTAACCTGCAGGCAGAAATTTTAGCCGAGCTGGACCTGCTGACCTCAAGCAACTCTTCAGCAGTCGCCCATCCCGGAATAGGCAGACTCGATGCCCGCAATGAACTGATCCGCGACCGTCTGCGCCTGCTTTACGTGGGCATTACCCGTGCAAAATCTTCTTTGACTATCAGTTACAACACAGGAATAAATCTCACTCCGGCAGTCGCCTACAAAGCACTTTTACAAGAGGAAGAAAATGACTGACCTCATCCCCGTGGGTTTCGTTTTCCATCAAAGCAATCTCCAGGCTTTTCAGAATTGCCGTTTCAGCTTCCTTTTGCGTTATATCAAGAAGCTTCCCTGGCCTGCACCGCTCGCAGCCAGAAGCAGCAGCTTTGAACAGGACCTGCTTGCCGGTTCAACGCTGCACTCGTTAATTCACCAATACTTTCTTGGAATAGATCCTGAGTTGCTTGTTTCTTGCGCGCAAAACTTTCCTGATGCCAGAGTTTCTGGCTGGTTTGACAATTTCCTCGCCAGTAAGTACGCAAAAATCACAGACAATCAGTTCTCCGAGCACAGCCTCCAAATCACGCTGAATGGCAGTCTTCTCCTGGCAAAATTCGACCTGCTCAGCTTTGACAGCAACACACTTCAGATCTGTGACTGGAAAAGTTCCCAAACAATGCCAAAACGCCAATTTTTGCAAGAACGGGTCCAGACCATGGTCTACGCGTTGGTTGCGGCACGCTCGCTTCCTCAGGCACCACGACCCATTACCATGCACTATTGGGAAGCAGGTTTCCCTGATCAGCCCATCATTTTCGAAATAGGGGATGCCCAATTACGAAAGTACGAAGAAACTATCACGGATCTGATTACCTCTATTCGTTCCCTTAGAGTTGAACAATTTGAGCGCACGACTAATCTTAAAAAATGCGCTTATTGTGAATATCAAAATTACTGCGCCCGCAGCGGCTTGCAAGGGGATGAAGGATCTTTCCATGATTGGTTCGAGATTGGACTTTCAGAATTGCAGGGAAAAAACTGACATAGACCAAGCCGGGTAATAACACACCTCAATGGCTTATAATTAAATAAAAAATGGGCAGAACAGGGCTCGAACCTGCGACCTCATCTGTGTAAAAGATGCGCTCTGACCAACTGAGCTATCCGCCCGCGAAAGCATATTATAAACTAAAAATGAGAATCATACGATTCAAAACACAAAATACACCCCCCCAATTTGGCTGGATCCGCGACGGCAGAGTTGGCGTGATCCAGGGAGACCCCTTTGGTGAGTTTCGCCGCTTCGAAGAAAGCTATGAACTCTCCGAGGTACAACTATTGCTGCCTTGCCTGCCATCTAAGATCGTCGCCGTCGGCAGGAACTACCGCGCGCATGCCGCAGAGATGAATAGTGATATTCCAAGCTACCCGCTTATTTTCCTGAAACCACCCTCATCGCTAATAACCAATGGTGAGAGCATCATTCTCCCACCTCAGAGCAAGCGCGTTGAGCATGAAGCGGAGCTGGCTATTGTGGTAGGAAAGACTTCCCGCTGGCTGACCAAAGAAAACGCCCTCGACGCGGTCTTTGGCTATACCATCGCCAACGATGTGACTGCCCGCGACCTCCAGAAAACAGACGGACAGTGGAGCCGCGCCAAAGGCTTTGACACCTTTTGCCCGGTTGGACCCTGGATTGAGACAGAGTTTGACCCGACAGATGCCCTCATAAACTGCCACGTCAACAATACTTTGCGCCAGATGAGCTCTACCCGTGAAATGATTTTCAGCGTTCAGCAGTTGATGTTATACATCAGCTCCATCATGACCCTTAATCCTGGCGACCTGATACTCACCGGCACACCCGCTGGGGTTGGACAGCTCCAGGCAGGAGATGTGGTCAGTGTGCATATCGACGGCATTGGTACGCTCGTCAACCCGGTAGCTGCTCAAGGTTAAATTGTGCCCTGGTTCATTGCCACCTTCTCATTGTTTTTACCAGGCTGTCAGAGCCTGAAGCAAAAACGTGCCGCCCTTTCTCCTTTACTTTCCCGTCTGAAAAGGTACAATCTATCGGTTATTGAAGCTGCCCATCAAGACAGCTGGCAAACAGCTGAGCTTCAGGTCGCAAAACTCGGGCAGAACCGCGCCCAATTAGATCGCGATCTTGCACAGGTGATTACTTTGATTGAAAGCGATTTTCGTGATATCACCCTTACGGAAGTCAAACACGAATTCTACATATAGCAGGTCATATTGCAGACAATAAACTTGAATCAACTTGAAAAAATACTGTACCATGTCGAGAAACCAGGGCGATATGTCGGCGGTGAACACAATCAAATTCTGAAAGAATGGGACTTTGTTCGTACGCACGTCTGCCTGGTTTTCCCCGACATCTATGACATTGGGCAGCCAAACCTGGGTTTGGCGATTCTTTACGACATCCTCAACCAGCCGCCAGACATCCTGGCTGAACGTGCCTTTGCTCCCTGGCATGACCTTGAAGCGCAGCTTCGCGAGAACAATATCCCTCTGTTCTCCCTTGAATCAAAGCATCCGCTGGCACAGTTCGATATCATCGGCTTAAGCCTTCCCTACGAGTCCCTCTACACCAATGCGTTGAACGTGCTTGACCTGGCTGGGATACCCCTGTTGGCTTCCGAACGCGGCAGCCAGCATCCTCTGATCATTGCCGGTGGTCAGGCTTGCTTCAACCCTGAGCCTATGGCAGATTTCATCGACGCCTTTGTGATTGGTGAAGGCGAAGAAGTGACTCTGGAATTTATTCGTGCTTTTGAAGCACTCAAACAATCCGGAGAAGACCGCGAGGCACTCTTCCAGGGCTTATCAACAATTCCTGGTGTCTATGTACCTTCACTTTACAATGTAAGCTACGCGCAAGACGACACTATTACAGAGGTAACGCCTTCAAACGCTTCTGTTCCAGCCTTTGTAACCAAACGCATTGTTTCAGAGCTTCCGCCCCACCCAACCCGAATCATTGTCCCTAACATCGAAACCGTTCACGACCGTCTTTCAATCGAGATTATGCGCGGCTGCACCCGCGGCTGTCGTTTCTGCCATGCTGGCATTGTCAGCCGCCCTGTGCGGGAAAGACCCGTTTCTGAGATCTTGCAAATCATCGAAGATGGCTTGGCTGCTACCGGTTATGAGGAAATTGGCTTGCTTTCGCTTTCCTCCTCGGATCACACCCAAATCCTTGAATTAACCAAATCAGTTTATGAGAAATTCCATGATCGCAAGGTTTCGGTCAGTTTGCCCTCCCTCCGAATCGTCTCATTTTCTGTTGCGTTGATGGACGAGCTGCGTGATATCCGCCCTGGCGGCGGTTTTACGCTTGCGCCTGAAGCAGCCTCCCCCCGCATGCAAGCGATCATTAACAAACCACTTGATGATGTGGTTTTCGAAGAAACAGTCCGCACCGTCTTTGAGCACGGCTGGCTCTCGCTTAAACTTTATTACATGATCGGTCTGCCGGGTGAAAGCATGGAAGATGTTCAGGCAATTCTGGAAGCCGGCAAACGCGTGCAGGCTATCGGCCGCCAGATCCGCGGCAACAGGGTCAGGGTTCATCTTTCTGTGGGTAATTTCATCCCGAAACCTCACACACCTTTTCAGTGGTATCCCCTCAATTCCAACGATGAATTGCAGGCCAAGCTGGATTTGTTAAAGACTGGTCTTCACCGCAGCGGTATCAAGCTTTCCTACAACATTCCGGATAACACCTTGCTTGAAGCCTGGCTCTCCCGCGGGGATAGACGCCTTGGGCAGGTCATCCAGCGCGCGTGGCAGCTCGGAGCCAAGTTTGATGCCTGGGGTGAAAACGATAATATGCCTCTTTGGCGGCAGGCTTTCACCGACATCGGCGTGGATTCGGACTTCTACGCCTACCGAGAACGCGGTCTTGACGAGATCCTTCCCTGGGATCACATCCACACCGGTGTAACAAAAGCTTTTCTCCGCCGCGACCTTGAATGGAGCAAACTTGGCAAAACCCGCAAGGATTGTCGCGAGCAGTGCTATTCCTGCGGCATTCTTGATGCTTTTGCTGACAAACGCCCGGTTTCTCCGCTTGTCTATTGGGGGTGCCCATGAGCAATGAGTCAATTCGCATCCGCATGACCTACGCCAAGCTCGGAAATCTGCGCTTTATCGGGCATCTTGACCTTCAGCGTCTCTTCGAGCGCGCTCTTCGCCGCACAAATCTCCCCCTGCGCTACACCCAGGGTTTCAGCCCGCACATGCGGATCAACCTTGCTTCAGCCCTCCCGCTTGGATTCGTCGGTCAAGCCGAACAAATGGATTTCTGGCTGGATCAAGAGATTCCGCTGAATGAAATCAGCAGCAGATTACGCACCTCACTGCCTGCAGAGCTCTTCCTCAAAGATCTGCAAGTGATCGATAACCAACTGCCCTCGCTTCAGGCCTCTCTGCTCTCCAGTGAGTACGAAATTTTACTTCCTGCTGATATCAACCCACAAACGCTGAAAGATCAGATCGGCACGCTTCTGGCTCAAGACACTTTGCCAGTGCAGCGGCGCAAGAAAACGGTGGACCTGAAAAATCTGATTCTCGACTGGCAGCTTCTGAGCGAGTCTCAAATGACTATTCTGAGGATCTCCATGAAGTCAAGCCCGCTCGAGAATGGTCGTCCGGACGAATTTCTGGAACTTCTGGGGATTGATCCGGCGGATTGCCTGGTCACCAGAACCAAACTAATCTTTGAGGAGGAGTAGTGGAAGATAATTGTATTTTTTGCTCAATCGTGGCTGGTCACACGCATGCCTGGAAGGTGCTCGAAACGGACACCACGCTGGCATTCCTGGATGCCCATCCGGTTGGGGTCTATCACACGCTGATTATCCCAAAAGCCCATTATTCCGACATGTTCACAGTCCCCCGGGAGGTTCTCGCAGATACGATGGAAACTGTGCGCCAGGTTAGCCTGCTTTACAAAGAAAAACTTGGGCTTGAAAACCTGCATGTCTTTAATAACTCGGGGCGTCTCGCTTCTCAGAGCGTTTTTCACCTTCATTTCCATATCCTGCCGCGCTATCCGGAGGACGGCAATAGTTTCCCAAGATTCACCCGCCCTGATCTCACCGACCGTTTTGAGGAGATGATTGAAGCCTTACAATGAAACTCACTGACCTTAGTTTTGAAGATGCGATGGTATAATGTGAAATCCTGTTTCCGTGGCCTAATGGATAAGGCACTGGCCTCCGAAGCCAGTCATGTGGGTTCGAGTCCCACCGGAAACATTATTGTTTAACTCATCAGGTCCACGCACACAAGGAGCCTACTATGAGCGACGAAAAACTACTCCAGGAACTTGCCAAACTGCGGCAAAAAATAAACTATCACAATTACCTGTACAACACGCTCGACCAGCCTGAGATTTCCGATTTTGAATATGATCAGCTTTTCAACCGCCTCAGAGCGATTGAAGCGGAGCATCCCGAACTCATCACCCCCGATTCTCCAACCCAGAAAATCGGCAGTCATATCTCGGAGAAATTCCAAAAAGTCACTCATCCTGCCCCGATCCTGAGCCTTGCCAACGGATTTGGCAGCCAGGACGCGCTGGCCTGGTATGAGCGCATTCTCCGCCTTGATCCACGCGTTGCCCAAACAGATTTCCTGCTTGAGCCCAAACTGGATGGCCTGACGATCGTTTTGCATTACACCAATGGGGTCTTTTCACTCGGCGCGACCCGCGGCGATGGTAGTGTTGGCGAAGATATTACCACCAACCTGCGGACCATCCCCAGCCTGCCCTTGCGCATCCCGGTCCTGACATCCTCCAAACCTGCGCCCCAAAGTATTGTTTTTCGTGGAGAAGTATTTATCACCAAAGCGGATTTCCTTGCCCTTAATGCCCAACTCGAGGAAAAAGGCGAGAAAACCTACCTCAATCCTCGCAACACAGCCGCTGGTTCTTTGCGCCAGTTGGATCCCTCCATCACTGCTGCCCGTCCGCTTAAATTCTTCCTCTACCAGGTGTTGGAATCATCCGATCCACTTCCCCAGACCCAGTCGGGCATCCTGGACTACATCGCCAGTTTCGGTCTTCCGGTCAATCCCCTCAGATGGCATGCCAAAAACATCAATGAAGTTGTGCGGATTTGCGAAACGGAAGGCCTCAACCGGCATAACTGGGCTTATGACGCGGATGGAATTGTGATCAAGATTAACGACCTCGAACTTTCCAATGATCTCGGCTACGTCGGCAAAGATCCCCGCGGCTCCCTTGCCTATAAGTACCCGGGCGAGGAAGTGGAGACCACTCTGCTCGATATCCAGGTCAATGTTGGCCGCACAGGCGTTCTCACTCCCCTGGCGCTACTGGAACCCGTCAACATTGGCGGAGTTGTTGTGAAACAAGCCACACTTCATAATTTTGACTTCATCGCGGAGAAAGATTTGCGCATTGGCGACCGTGTCTTGTTGAAAAGAGCGGGTGAGGTCATTCCCTACATCGTAGCAGCTCTCAAGGAAAAGCGCGACGGCAGTCAAAAGGTCTATGTGCCCCCAACCAACTGCCCCTCGTGCGGATCCGAGGTTGAGCAGGCTCCTGGGGAAGTCGCCTGGTATTGCGTCAACGCAGCCTGCCCCGCCCAATTAACCCGGCATATTGAAAACTTCGCTTCCCGTTCAGCTATGGACATAACAGGTTTTGGCGAGCAGATTGTCGCTCAGTTGGTTGAAAGCGGTCTGGTAAAAAACTTACCGGATCTTTACCGACTAACCAAAGATCAACTCCTCACGCTCGACAAATTCGGTGATAAGAAAGCCGAAAATCTCCTGGCAGCCATCCAGGCATCCAAATCGCAGTCCCTGCAGCGCTTGATCATCGGTTTGGGTATCAAAGGTATTGGCGAAGTCGCCGCCCGTAAATTAGCCCAAAAATATGGCGACCTTGACAAGATTTCGCAGGCAGGTTTTGATGAATTGCAGCAGTTGGAAGGCATAGGACCCAACCTGGCCGAGTCTATCTTTGAATGGTTCAAACTCGAGACTAACCAGCAGGTTCTACGGGAATTAAAAGAGCTCGGGCTGTGGCCAATTGAAAGTACCAGTTCGTCAGACGAGGATCTGCGGCTGACAGGCTTGACTTTCGTGGTGACTGGCACGATGGAAGGTTTTACCCGGGATGGAATCTCTGAGTTTATCCTGGCAAATGGCGGTAAGGTTTCAGGCTCGGTCAGCTCCAAAACATCCTATTTGGTACTTGGCGCTGACCCGGGTTCGAAGCTTGAAAAAGCGCGTCAACTCGGCGTGCCAATCATCTCCGAACAAGAACTGCGGGAGCTTACTGCCTCCTGAAACTTCAACTAATTCTTTGCACAACGAAACTATGTGATGATAAATTCGCAATCCACCTTATCTTTTTGTAGGGAACGGCTGCCTGTGCCCACAAAACAGGGTATGCGCCGTTCCAGGTGCGCAGATGAACGACGCGAGACACATAGACATGAATGATTGTTTATAGAATATCCGATGTGTTTATTTTCAATTTTTTATGGCTATCCACCTTTGTTAACCCAGTGTATACACCGGACCAATGCAGCGGACAGGCACAGGGGCTTGTCCCTACGTGAGAATATATTCAATTTCAACCGGTTCTTGTAGGGGTAACCGCCTCTGGTTATTCGTTATTGTAAATAACGTAAATCAACACAACCCTCAAAAGGGATGTGTTTGACGGATAAAATGTGTAAATAATCCCCTCAAATAAAGCTGTGGACAATCACTGTCTTGTCAGCCAGGCTATTCCCTACGACAATGAACTCAGGGCAGTAGGTCGGATTCCGCCTTTCAATCCGACATATGGGATGGGAATAATCCGAAACAAAAACCGTAGGGTGGGTTGGCGTCATACAACTTTTGCCGACCTGAGTCCCGTCATAGCCAACCCACCGCCTATAGCACGTCTCGATCCCCCATTACAATCCCACTTCTATTGGCAGATTGAGGGCACGATACGTTCGCTTAAAACATTGATCACGGTGCCCTCAATACCCTACGGGCGCTTTGTCGCGCTCTAAATCTTGTGCACTTGTGTTGCGGTGGGTGGGCTTTCTGATATTCCTAAAATGCCAGCATCAATTTACGCCGACCCACCCTACGATAATTTGGTTGACACTCTGTCAGGTTCAACTACGGAACCTGACCTACAAATGTTAAAAACAAAACCGCTTGGAAAATCCAAACGGTTTTTAGGTGGAGATGGCGGGAATCGAACCCGCGTCCGAAAGATTAGACTCTCGAATCTCTACGAGCATAGTCAGTTGTTCAGGTTCGTCCGTTTGCAGATCAACTGACCGAACTGCATCCAGACTATCCGCTTGGACCCGAAAGCCCTCTTAGCAGAACCTCACGGAGCGATCCTGGGCAGCCTGATTTTTATGACGCCTTGGCTGGTCCCGATCAGGCAAACGGTCCCAGGAGACGTGACCTCATCTAAGGAGGTCAGCTTCCATTCAATTAGCTTATGCAGCTAAAGGAAGGGTTGCGTAACTTGTGCGATTGGCACTTGTTTTTTTGTACTGATTTTACGAGGTCGGTACCTCTCGGCTCGCAATCCGGAACCAGCTTCTCCCGTCGAGACCTGGCATCCCCGGTACTTGAATTATAGCATAAAATCCCCCTCAGGAAAACCTGAGGGGGTTCTGTACGAACTTAATAGATATTTACTGGATCTGAGATAACTGCTCAGCCAGGATGGTATTCGCGTTGATGTTTGCTTCGTCAAGGAGAGCCTTGACATCCGCAGTAACGTCATCAACTATGCTGGTCATAACCACTTCGATAACATTATCGCGAACGAAGTCGTAACCAGGCACTGGGGGTTCGAAAACGCCGTAAGGAAGCAAGAAGATAGCGGTCGCATATGCTTCTTTGTTGCCAGCAAATTCTGCGGCAACTTCATCTGCAATGCTTGCTTTCACGGGGAAGTAACCAGAAGCTTTAGCCCACAAGGCATTCACTGGAGCGCTAGTGTAGTACTTAATGAATTCCCAGGCAGCCAGTTCACGTTCCGGAGTGGATTTGGGGATTGAGACAGAGGCACCATAGATGTTCATCACAGGATCTGGGGTGGTATGGGGAATTGCAGCCACAGACCACTCGAAGGGGGTGCCGTCAGCTTCAACAGCATTGCCGTAGTAAGGCAGACCGGAGGAAGAACCAACGGTGAAGAGCAAAGTGCCATTACCAAAATCGGTTTGATCGCCGTAGGCTTCGGTAACAAGGCGGGCGCAGCCATCAGCGAAGAGACCCTGGATAAAGGTCCATGCTTCCACAGCAGCGTCGCTGTTCAGAGTGAACTGGTTTGCGGTGTAATCGAAGATATCGCCGCCAAACGCGAAGGTCCAGCTGGCGAAGCGGGAAGTATCGATGCTCAGCTGATAACCGGTGGGCGAAGCTGCGCCTTCTGTGGCACCGCTAAATGGCGTCGCAGCGGCTGCACAGGCCATTTCTTTAAACTCTGCGGGGGTCGTGGGTGGGGCATCGTAACCAAGTTCCTTCAGCCAGTCCATGTTGTAGTACAAAACTTCCATGGAACGGTTGGGGGCCAGGCCGAGACGCTGGTTGTCAAACAGAGAGAGCACATCCTGGGCGAAGAAACCAGGGAAGAAATCTTCCTGCTCTTCTTTGCTCATTCCGTAGACGGGATGATCCATCAACTCGTTCATATCAAACATGGCATCCGCCAGTTGGTAGGTCGCGACCTGATTCTGGTAGCCAACAACTACATCGGGCACGTCAGGGGTGTTCAGGATAGGCAGCATCTTATTGAAGATATCGCCGTAACCTCCTGCGTACTCAGCGGTAACGGTGATGCCGTACTCATTTGTCGCGTTGAAGTCAGAAATAATCTTCTCTATAGCTGCTTCACGCTCAGTACCGGTGTGCTGATGCCACCATACAATTTCCTTGGCGGGGACTACATCCGCCCAGGGATCAACTTCGGCCGGCTCTTCGACAACGGGTTCCTCTACAACGGGTTCTTCAACGACTGGGGCTTCAGGTTCAACTACAGGCACCTCGGTCGGCTTGGCGCAAGCACCCAGGACCAAGGCTGCAATCATCACGACTGCAAATAAACTAAACAATTTTCTTCTCATTTGTCAAAACCTCCATTTTGAACAGATAGTGTGGTTGATATCGGGTTATTTCCCGTAATATCCTTTATATTTTATCCCTTTAACCCGGTAGTTGCAATTCCCTGTGTGAATTGCTTTTGGGTCAGGAAATAGACAATCAGAATTGGAATGATCGTTATCACTGCGCCAGCCATCAACAAATTCGTTTGGGGTCCAGCTTCCTGTACAAATCCGTGAAGACCTACCATCAGAGGTCGCCAGGTATCCCTGGTGGTGACGAGTAAAGGCCATTGGAACGCGTTCCAAGCGCCGGTAAAACCAAACAAAAGCACGGTCATGATCGGCGCTTTGCTGATCGGCATAACGACCTGCACGAGAAAACGTAAATGGTCGCAGCCATCAATGCGCGCGGCATCCCAAAGTTCGTTGGGGATTTGCGCAAAAAACTGGCGCAGCAGGAAAATGCTAAAAGCGTTCGCCATGAACGGAATCGTAAGCGCCCAGTAGGTGTTGATCCAGGTGCCCCCTGGTAGCGGGATGATGTTGCCGCGGATAAGAAGGTAGTTTGGTATCAATGTGACCGATTCAGGGATCATCATCGTGGCCAAAAAAAGGGCAAAAATGACGTTTTTACCCTTAAAATCTATCCTTCCAAATGCATAACCTGCCAGAATGGATGTAAAGAGGAGTCCGGCTAAGGTGCCAAGCGTTATCAGCACGCTGTTTAAAAAGTATTTTGAAAAGCTGGCTTGAAACCAAGCCTCTTTGTAGTTGATCCACTGAGGCACATCAGGCAGAAATCGGCGGGTGATGGTTTCACCCAAGGTCATCAAGGAATTCGAAATCATCCAGAAAAACGGAAAGATAAAAATAAGAGCACCAACAAGCAGTATCAGATAAAGAAAGGCTTTACCCAGGATTCTGCCGACATGAATATCTTTCTTTGTTTTTTTTGTTGTAGGAAGTGCTGCTAAATTATCCATAGAAAACCCGCTCTCCCATAAGCTTGTTTTGTGCCAAAGTCAAACCCAAAATGATGACAAACAAGACAATAGCCTGAGCAGTGGCTACACTGTACTGGTTTGCTTTATAAAAACGGTCAAACACCAACAAACTGGTTGTAACTACCGTATTCTGCGCACTGGGTGTGCGCATCACGTAAATATGATTGAAGGCCTTAAAGGTGCCAATAAAACCAATCAAGGTCAGGTAAAAGGTGACCGGAGATATCATAGGAATAGTGATATGCCAAAAGCGGTCCCATTTGCTTCCGCCGTCCATTTCAGCAGCTTCGTAGATTTCTTTGGGAATATTCCCCAGTCCGGATAAAAATATGACGGTGTTATAGCCCACAAAGGACCATATACCAAAGAAGATAATTGTCAGCAGCGCCAGGCTTGGCCCCCCCGCCAGACCTGAAACGTCAAAACCCAGTAAATTTAATACTGGTTTGGGTTCAAATCGCCATCTAAGCGGATCTATACCGAAAAAGCCAATCAATTGGTTGGCAAGAGAAGTTTCCCTGCTGGAGAAGATAATCTGAAAAACTACCGCGGTACTGATTGACGGCGTGATATAAGGCAGGAAGTAAATCATGCGAAAAGCTTCCTTCCCAACAATGTCCTGGTAGAGAATATACGCCAGCACCAACCCAAGAATAATTTCAGCCGGAACGGTCCCCAATGCGTAGTAGAGGGTCACAATCAGGGAGTTGAGGAAATCCTTGTTTCCGGTTTCATACATCAGTCCCCAACCTGTGACAAAGATCACTCCGCCCAGAATGAGCACCAGAGCTCCGGCGATATGAGCAAGACGCGAACCGTTATTCAAAGATTGGAATGCTTTTCTCCACACGAAGAAACCAAGCACAAACAATCCTAAACCCGCAAGAAGAACCAACAAGTTCGACCACGAACCAAATATCAACAGGTAGTTCTGACCACCTACATACGGGCCCTTGGTAACCTGCCAGTTAAACAAGCTCATATAGATCGAGTAACCGATGGGAAAAATACCAAATACAAAAATTATGAGCAGAGCGGGAAGCGTGAAAAGGATGCCGGTTACTTGGTCTCGTAAAGCTTGCTGTTTAAAAGCGCCTCGATGTTTAGTAGTTATAAGTTCTCTGTTAGATTCCATCGCACCTCAGAAGTTGAGCATATGTTGGTTGGTCATAACATCCATAGCTACTTTACCATAGCTACTGTACCATTCTACCTGATTTTTTGCACAACAAAATCCACCATCGTAATTTTTGGTTATTAATAACATAATTTTAACTCGAGATCGAGCAGAATCCCAACTGTGAGTTTGGAAAGCTATCAGTAATTAGCAAAAAGCCCAATTCATCCAACATCACGACACCTTCCCAATTTCTAGCGATGTTGAAACCAATTAATTTTAGATAAATTGGAGCTTTATCAACCCGCAAAATCTGATCATCTTTAATTTGAAGCTGCACCAGCCTTTCGACGGGTATGTTGCTCGCATGGGTCTCCCCCTGACCATATTGCGAAATCAGAGGGTCTTGTTCAACAGCCAAATGCGTATCTCCAGGGAAAAAGTAATTCATAACCCAAAATTTTCCACTTAAATCACTCATGGTCGCGTCTGTAATGCGATAATCAATGATCGGAAATGCGATTTCCTTTTCAAACTCGAGGTCTAAATCAAATTGATAAGCAAGCGGCTGCGCGTCGCTTTGTTTTGAGTTGTGTTCATAAATCACATAGAGGTTTCCGTCCCAATACGTGATAGCCTCAAAAGTCGCGTTCTCAGCGCTGGATAGAGGCTCCAGTTCCACTAATGAGATGGGGTCAAGGGTAATGCTCTCGAGCTCACCTTTGACAACGCCTTTGATCAGGTAACCCATCATCGGATTGCCGCCGTGGCTTTCGATGGTCAGGTAAACATCCTGCCCCACAAACAAAATCGATTCAAATCCTTCAAAGCCTTTGACCACATTCCGCAGTTTGGAATTAAATATCGGCACATCCCGCACCGGCAGTTCAAATTCCGAATCCTCGATTGCCCGAAGTATGTCCTCTTTAGAGATGGAAAACAAGTTTCCACTCCCTGAAGAATATCTGCCTTCAGGGTACTGCGGCAATAAGACCAGAAAATCTCCAAACCAGGCCAATCCAGAATACTCAAAACTTACAGCCTGGATCCTTTCCGGAAGTTTTAGCGGTACAACCTCCACCTCTTCGAGCAATGGCTGACTGACGGGAGTTGTGAGCGTCTCCGACTGCGTAAGCTCAAGGACATTGCCCGTCTCAAACGATTTCACTAAACTTTCGACCGTCTGAACAGGCTTTGAGCTCATCAAAACTGTATTATTACTACACGCATCCAAGCATATTATTAAAATGCTTGCTATTATTAATTTCGCCTTATTCACAGTTTTCATTTCAGAGAGCTTAAATCGAATACCGCAACCACAGGGTCATGGTCACTCGATGCATTTCGCGGCAATTCAAGACTATTGATGTGAATCATTTCATGGCTCACCAGTTTGGGTGCCAACGCCTCGCTTGCCAGGATCTGGTCTAAAATCTGTCCATTCCCCTCATATAAATAGCTAAACCGTTGGTTTTGGGGCAGTTGTAGTACCAGGTTCTCAAGCAAATCGCCTTCCAGAGTCTGCATGCTTTCGCTCCATGGGAAGTCATTCAGGTCGCCAAGCACAACAATCAGTGCCTTGGGATTGATGTCCAGGATATCCCGCACAAAGCCATTAACCGCTTTTGCCTGCGCAATCCTCTGCCGTTCGCTGGGTCTTTGCGGGGGCTGCTGATCTCCATAAAGCAGTCCATCTTCGCCCTTTGAATTGAAGTGATTTCCGATGATGTACAAGTCCTGCCCATTAAAAACAAACTGAGCAATGATAGGTTTTCGACTGTTGAAAAACGCTGAGTTCCCGGGCCAAATCCGACCCGGGTTGAGGCTGAGCATTGCGCGTCCATTTTCGTCCCGCAATCCAACCTCTTCATCCGCTTTGCCTGTCGGGGCAGCAGGTAGCCTTAAACCCCGTTCGGTTTGATACAAAATGACAGTCCGGATGTTGCCACCCGGAACACCCCCATCCGCGTTGTGCACAGGGTCGATGTTTAAAGCTTGATAAACAATTTCACCTTTACTTACAGCCACGATGTCATCAATCAGGTTAGCCAGGTTACGCTCAGCACTGGCTTGCCCCGAATCAAGGCTTCCGTCATCGTCCATGATTTCCTGCAACACCAGGATATCTGGCGCTTTCAAAATCTCTACAATCTCCGAGGCAATCTGCCTTGAGCGTTCCTGGTCCTGCAGGCTGTTAAAGTTCT
>DDWY01000050.1 GCA_002347705.1 Anaerolineaceae bacterium UBA2274
CCCCAAATTACGAGATCCGTGCTTCCGTGGATGTAGTGAAGAACGTCCTGAACTCGGAAACTTTACCAAAGCAATACCACGTGAAAGTTACTTTTACTGGTGGGATTAAATCCAACAAACGCGAGGCGGAATACATCCTTGATCTGAACGTCTTCAATGGAATTCTTGAGACCCACACGCGCAGCCTGACTGATCTGACAAAGGCGGTTGAAAAAATATCGGACACGCTGGATGATTTTGCTGAAAATGCCCGCGACAGTATGAAACCCTTTTAGGGCTCAGACTGCCAGCCTGGCGCCTTCAGCTGGCTTTCCGACCAGCACATTTTTCACTCCCGGCAGCTCCCACAGAGCTTTTTGGAGCCACTCTAATTCACTTTTCAGGGCAAGCACATGCACGTTTGGTCCGGCATCCACCGTAGCGCAGACGGCATGCCCCTCTTTTCGCCACTGCCAGACCTGCCAGAGCAGCACTTCCGTGGCTGGCTCCCAGTAGACCAGCGGGGGATTGCTGGTGCGCATCACGGCGTGCATATAGTTTGAGTCGAGCTCGACGACTTCAGCAAAGCGCGCAAAATCGCGCCCGAACAGTGCTTCACGGCAGTTTCTTAAGCGCTCCGGCGCATCCAGCACGCGCTGGGCATTTAGCGGCGAAGTCTGGGCCAGTTTATGCCCAACGCTGGAGCCAATTGGCTTATGCCCCTGGCTGACCACGACAACCGCGTCCACCAAATCCCAGTGGTCCTTGGGGGCGATGCTGAGGGCATAGGAACTGGCATCATCCTCCCCCGGGAGCCATTCCGCGAAGCCATCCGGAATTGAGCGGCAGGCAGAGCCGGAACCCAGACGTGCAAGTCGTGAAAGTTCTTTTTGGTTGAGGTCCAATCCTGCAGCCTTGCTGGCAGCCAGTGCCAGGGCAGCGAAAGCGGAAGCCGAGGAGGCAATGCCGGCGCCGGTGGGAAAGTTGTTCGAGGAGGAGACGCGAGCAAAGTGGTTTGAGCCGGCGAGCCGGCGCACCTGGTCCAGAAAATCGCTGACCCGCTGCAGACCCGAACCAGATTGCGTTTCGCCGTTCAGTTCGAAGCTGTCTCCTTCGAGCGCTTGATCGAACTGGACGGTTGTCCGGCTTTCCATCCCGCTCAGGTTCATGGAGATCGAGCCGTTCAACGGCAGGCGCAAGGCGTCATCGCGATTGCCCCAGTATTTGATGAAGGCAATGTTGGGATGGGCGATGGCGGTGAATTCGGGCTGCATGTTGTTCTCCGCTTTGAATTATAGCTTAGTTGGTTTTGGCAGAGCGCGCACGAGAGGCGCATTCCGCCCTACATGCTGTCGGAGGAAGAGTGGCATCGTTGGGTTCACAAACGGATACTCTTCGGGCAGGACGACCAGACCTATGGTTGCTTGTCTATTAATCTGTCATTGCGACTGTTGCATACAGAGTAGGAACGAAGCAATCTAAAATCTTGACCCACCTTTACAGTAAGTTTTCCACGCTAAGTATTGTGGCAAGTTGGCAATTCAGATTGCTTCGCAAAAACGGCTCGCAATGACAGATTAAGTTGATTTTGGCGGAGTGCGCACAAGAGGCGCATTCCGCCCTACATGCTGTCGGAGGAAGAGTGGCATCGTTGGGTTCACAAACGGATACTCTTCGGGCAGGACGACCAGACCTATGGTTGCTCATCTTTTAATCTGTCATTGCGACTGCTTNNGAGTAGGAACGAAGCAATCTAAAATCTTGACCCACCTTTACAGTAAGTTTTCCGCGCTAGGTATTGTGGCAAGTTGGCAATTCAGATTGCTTCGCAAAAACGGCTCGCAATGACAGATTAAGTTGGTTTCGGCGGAGGGCGCAACCCTTGCAGCTTTGCTGCCAGGGCAGTTGAGGCGCATGTATAGAAAAGTATGATTGTTTACAGAATATCCGATGTGATTGTTTACAATTTTGGATAGTTATTCATCTCTGTTTACCCAGCGTATACACCGGACCAATGCTGCGGACAGGCACAGCCCTCAGGAGGGTGGTTCCCAAGGGACTGTCCCTACGTGAGAATATATTCAATTTCAAACGGTTCGGGTAAGGGCGAAGCATCCCAAAATGAACCTTCCGCTACTATAGACTCACTTGTTCAGGAAGCTTCGCCCCTACGGCGAGATTGCACAGACCCCCAAGGTTTTTACTCCAAGGGCTGGGCTGCCACACAACCCTATCCACCGGCCACACAGAGCATCCTATAGGGGGTAAAATTAATCAAACCGGTCAGAGGGGAACCGGAAAAATCCAAGGAGTACACCATGACCACCAACGATTTCAAATCCATTTATGCTTTTCAAAAGACACTTAGCTCCCATGGGCAAACTATGACCACCTATTTCGACAAAAAAGGGCGCGTTCAGAAGGTTGAAGCCTGCACAGACTCCACCAGTGATGATCACACCATCCCCTTGGTCAGCATCATTGATCACACCCTTCTCAAACCGGACGCAACGGCTGAGCAGGTGGCGATCCTGTGTGAGCAAGCCCTGGAATACCACTTTGGCGCGGTCTGCGTCAACAGCTACTGGGTGGCTTACTGCAAAGCCGCGCTGGCAGGTTCGAGTGTTAAAGTTGGAGCCACAATTGGCTTCCCTCTGGGTGCGATGTCCACCAAAGCGAAAGTTTTTGACACCAAACAATCGATCAAGGACGGAGCGACTGAAATTGATATGGTGATAAACATCGGCGAGTTGAAGTCAGGCAACCTGGCAGCAGTAGCCAACGACATCCGCGAAGTGGTACGCGTGGCACACAAGATGGGCGCGATTGTCAAGGTCATTTTGGAGACCTGCCTGCTCACGGACGAGGAAAAGGTTACCGCCTGCCTGATCGCCAAGGAAGCTGGAGCAGATTTTGTGAAGACCTCAACCGGATTTTCGACCGGCGGAGCGACTATTGAAGACGTGCGTCTGATGCGCAGTGTGGTGGGGCCGGAAATGGGCGTTAAAGCTTCTGGCGGCATCCGCAGCCTGGCAGACGCGCAGGCGATGATCGAAGCCGGCGCAACCCGCATCGGCACCAGCGGCGGCATCACGATGGCCAAGGAGCTGGCAGTCCAGCAAGCTTAAGTTCTTGCGGTATTATTAAGATAAGATCACAAAACCCACCCGTAACAGGTGGGTTTTTTTCGGAGAAGGTAGTTCAAATCGAGTTTTATTACCCTCATCACCACTGTCGGCGGATTGAGGGCACGATGCATTCGTCCGGCACAAAGCTGACAGTGCCCTCAATCCCGCCCTACGATAAAATGTCAATCAAACACACAAAAAAGCTTGGAAGGTGGGTAGGTTTCTAAATATGTCTCCAGTTCCGACATTCGTTTACGCCAACCCACCCTACGCGTGAGGTTTGAAATGACAGATTAACAGGCAGATCGCCACGCTTCGCTTGCTATAACGGAGAAACAGGCTTATGTTAGCGGTTGTCGGAGTGAGCAAAAGAGGCTCATTCCGACCTACGTAGAACCGAGGTTCGCGAGGACAAGAAGGCGCTTGGCATAAGCGTATCATGGAGGATGTTGTGTACGGCGGATTGGAAGCACGGAGAGTCCTCATTGCGTTTTTGTGTTCGGCTCTTCCAATACCCTGCTTCGCGGGCACTTTGTCCCGCCCTACGATAAAATGTCAATCAAACACACAAAAAAGCTTGGAAGGTGCACAGGCTTTTAAATATGTCTCCAGTTCCGACATTCGTTTACGCCAACCCACCCTACGCTTGGGATGATGACAATGCCGGATTGCGTTTTCGAATTCAATCAAAGCAGGAGGAGTAAACCCCTCTAGTACGGATGGGCTTTAGTCCATCCGACGGGAAATGCTACAGGTCGAAGTTGTTGTTGGTGGGTAGGCTATACAGAGTATCAGGTAGATCAGGATTTATTGACGCCAACCCACCCTACGATTCCATCGGGTTGAATTGCTATGTCGGAGTGAGCAAAAGAGGCTCATTACACAGCTTCGCCGGTACTTCGTCCGACCTACAAAGCATAAACAAGTGAGAATAAAGTGGAACGGCACAAGCCGCGTTCCCTACGGTAAAAGGAGTTGAGGCTGGCATGGGAATTGCTACCAATCGTTTGAGTATTCTTATCGAGGGAGTTATGACTGAGCCAAAGAAAAGCGTTCGCATTGTCATGTTCATTGGGCTGATCGCCTTGAACATTTTATTGCTTACCGTAGTTCTGCAACGCACTCGCCCCGAACGCACTCCCCAAGCCAAAATGGTCAGCCCCAAGGCCGTTTCGACAGCCATGGAACACAAGCTGTACCTCCCCCTGGCAGCCAGCCCTTACGACGCACCGATTGTTCTCCTGCCGGGTGATGGAGTCTACTACGAACGGGATCAGGATATCCAGATCGTGCATGTTGTGGGGGAAGTGCTCAACAACACCCCAACAACGGTCAACAAAGTGATGATAGAAGCCGTGCTCAATCTAAAATCCGGAGACCAAACAACGCTTCGCGGCTTTCCATCGGTTGGCAGCATTGCGCCTGGCAACCAGGCATGTTTTGACCTTTACGTAATGGAGTCTAAAGAAGTTGAAAGTTATGCTGTCAAAGTACTTTCGTATGCCACTGGCGGTAGCGTGCCGGGCGGAGTGGACATCGTGATTACCAATTATGGGTATGACACGCAAAATGCCTGGTATAGCGTGGAAGGGACAATCAACAACGTTGATCCCATGATTCTGAACGATTTGCGAGCGGTGGCAACCCTCTTCGATAGTTCCGGCAGAGTGTTGGGCTGTGAGCAAAGCTATGTGCGCACCCAATCAGAAGAGGCCAACGCGCCTGCCACTTTTAGTATTTTATTTATGAATCGGGATTTTTCACAGGCTTCTAACTTTTCGCTTGCCGTTGCTGGCGCTTCACAATAGCTTTACCCTCATCTCCCCATTTACAATAGAGGCAAAATCCACCCGAAATCGATTTTTGTGCCTGACTCCTTTGCGCCAACTATGGCGCGATTCAAGGTTTTCTCCAAGCTTGTAAATTCGTCTTGACAATTCACCATCCCGGTTGTATAGTAAAGCTCGTTTAACTATAAAGACAGGTTTACAATGCAGGAAAAGCACGATAACTTAACTGAACAACTCAACCAGTTTGCTAACATGACGATGCACATCAACATGATCTACAACATGCAGTTCATGCAGGAGTATGATCTTTCTTTTTCGCATCTCAGCAGCCTTTTCTTCATCCATCGCGCAGGCTGCACCAACATTCACTGCCTTGCAAATCACCTGGGTGTCACCAAAGCTGCTGTATCGCAGATGGTGGATCGCCTGGTTGAATTAGATTTGATTTCCCGTGAGGAAGACCCGATCGACAGGCGCAGCAAGTTGATCTGCCTGAGCAAGAACGGGGAGAGCCTGGTTCAAAAAGCCTTCCTAACCCGCCGCAAATGGGTCCCGGACCTGGCTGCCAGCCTGACAGAGACCCAGAAACAGCAGGCACGCCAGATACTCGAAATCATGTACGAAAAACTCAAAGAAATCCACGAAGGATTAAATCCCAAATTGTAGAGAAACAACCTATGCTAAGACTTAAGAAATACTATCGACCTTACCTCAAATTCATTCTGCCAGCCATTTTGTTCGTGCTGGTCGTTGCCTGGAGCGATCTGCAGTTGCCAGATTACCTTTCGGACATCGTCAATATTGGCATTCAACAACAGGGGGTAGATTCCGGCGCCCCTGTGGTCCTGAGCGAAAGCACCTTCCAGAGCATCGACGATCTATATCCTGATGAGGGGGCAGAACTAAGGCAATATTACGAGCTGGTTGTTCCTGGCAGCCCACAATCGGAAGCGCTTGCAGCAGATTTCCCAAAAGCTGCGGAGGAGCCAGTTTACGCCCTGAAGGAGCTTGAGGAAGGTCAAAAGCTGCTGGTAGAAGATTTGATCTCCAAGCCGATGGTTTTCATCCAGAGCGTGAGTATGCTCCAGGAGGATCCCGAACGCGCCGCCCAGATGCTTGGGGAAAATTTCCCGCTGGATCCAAACCTGGTGAGCAGCGGGCAGGATCTGTTGAGTTTGCTCTTAGTGATGCCCCAGGCACAACGCACGGCGCTGCTCGACAAAGTCAATCAGCATTTTTCCACGCTTGAAGGAACAATCCTTCACCAACTCACGATCACCGCGATTAACAGCGAGTATTCTGCCCTGAATGCAGACACCGGGCGTTTTCAGACCAATTACATTCTGCGTGTCGGCGCTCAAATGCTTGCCGTTTCCCTGCTTGGATTGGTCGCATCCTTAGCGGTCAGTTATTTAGCTTCAATAACCTCTGCCAGTGTTGCCAAGGACTTGCGCTCAGACGTTTTCCGCAAGGTTACTGATTTTACCAATGCCGAGTTTGAAAGCTTCTCCACCGCCTCGCTTATAACCCGCACCACCAACGATGTTGACCAGGTGCGGATGGCAAGCTTCATGCTGATCCGCATGGGCTTTCAGGCGCCTCTGATCGGCGGCTTAGGGGTTGTGCGCGCTCTCGAGAAAAGCCCCGGCATGTGGTGGACGATCGCGTTGATAGTTGCGGTATTAATGATTTTCATCGTCACCATGTTTTTGGTCGTTGTCCCGCGCTTCAAGCGCATTCAAGCCTTCATCGACAGGCTAAACCTGGTAATGCGCGAGAATCTTTCAGGCATCATGGTTGTGAGAGCCTTCAATAAACAGGAATATGAAGAAGGACGATTTGACGCTGCCAACAAGGATCTAACGAGCAACATGCTCTTCATTGGACGCGCAATGTCCTTCCTTTTTCCAATCATGAACCTGGTAATGATGGCGGGGCAGGTGTTCATCATCTGGGTAGGAGCCAGATTCGTGGCACAATCCAACATGCAAGTCGGTAACTTAATTGCCTTCATGCAGTATGCTATGCAAATTATGTTTGCCTTTTTGAATCTTTCGATTCTTTTCGTTTTCATCCCACGCGCTGGCGTTTCGGCTAACCGCATTGCCGATGTACTCGAAAAACCCGTTTCCATCAAAGATCCTGCCGAACCGGTCGCGTTGAAACAACCCGTCAAGGGCGTTGTAGAATTTCATGATGTCGATTTTCGCTATCCCGATGCTGAAGAGGACATCCTGCACGATATCAGTTTTAAAGCAGAGCCAGGGCAGGTGACCGCAATTATCGGCTCAACCGGCAGTGGTAAATCTACAATGATCAACCTTTTGCCACGCTTTTTCGATGTGAGCAAAGGAAAGATCACGATTGATGATGTCGACATTCGCGACATCCCTCAAGCAACTTTACGGGATCAGATCGGTTACGCGCCCCAAAAAGGGCTGCTCTTCAGTGGTACCGTTGCCAGCAACCTGCAGGTAGCAAAACCTGATGCCACCGAAGAAGAAATGCGCGAAGCAATTACGATCGCGCAGGCAGCCGACTTCGTCCTGGATAGCGAAGACGGGCTAAATATGCCCATCGCACAGGGCGGCGATAACCTCTCGGGCGGTCAGCGGCAGCGCCTTTCCATAGCGCGCGCCATCATTAAACCCCGACCAATCTATATCTTTGATGACAGTTTCTCGGCACTGGATTTCAAGACCGACTCAGCCCTACGCAGTGCCCTGCGGCCACGCGTTGCGAACAGCACCTTTATCATCATTACCCAGCGTGTTTCAACCGCCAAAAACTCTGACCAGGTCATCGTGTTTGACAACGGCCTGGCGGTTGGTAAAGGGAGCCATCAATACCTCATGGCCCACTGCCCCACCTATCAGGAGATTGCGAGCTCCCAGTTGAGCGCGGAGGAGTTAGCATGAACCAGCAAAAAAACCAAAAAACAATGCAGAATAATTCTAAGAATCCTTACGCCAACAGCAAGTCCAAGGAAGTTCGCCCCACGCTCAGACCTGGTGGGGGTGGAGCAGGCAGGATGATGCCTGGTGAAAAACCCCGCGACTTTAAAGGTAGCATGAAACAATTGATTGGCTATCTTGGACCCTACCGCTGGTCAATTCTTGTGATGCTTCTGATGGCAGCCGGAGGCACCGTGTTCTCGATATTTGGACCCCGAACACTGGGCCAGGCAACCACCGAGCTTTATCTCGGCGTCATGCGCATGGTTCAGGGCAACCCGCTGGGTATTGATCTGGCTAAGATCGGCACGATTCTCGTACGGGTGCTGATCCTTTATGGCATCTCAACGGTTCTCAGCCTGATTCAGGGTTGGATCATGAGCAAAATTTCTGCGGAAATCACCTACAAGATGCGCAAGGAAATCTCACACAAGCTCAACCAGCTTCCGCTTAGCTATTTCGACCGGGTAAGCCAGGGTGAGGTGCTCTCACGCGTCACAAACGACGTAGATGTCATCAGCAACACGCTCAACCAGAGCCTCTCAGAGATCATCACTTCCATAACGCGCATCATCGGCGTTCTGATCATGATGCTTTCGATTAGCCTCAGCATGACCCTGATCGGTTTGATCATGGTGCCGCTTGTCATGATTTTTGTAAAGATAATCGTCGGCAAATCGCAGGTGCACTTTCGCCGCCAGCAGGAATACCTCGGGCACATTAACGGTCATGTGGAAGAAATGTACGGCGGGCATTTGGTCTTAAAAGCCTATAACGGCGAACAAGGAAGTGTCGAGCATTTTGAAACCCTAAATGACACCCTCTTCACCAGCGCCTGGCTTGCGCAGTTCCTTTCCAGTATGATGATGCCCGTATCGCGCTTTTTCAGTAATCTTGGCTACATAGCAGTCGCGATTCTGGGCGGCTACCTGACCGCTCAAAACCTCCTGAGTATCGGTGATATCCAGGCCTTTATCCAATATTTAAGTTCGTTCCACCAGCCCATCATGCAGATTGCCAACATAGCCAACGTCCTCCAGCAGACAGCAGCAGCTGCAGAACGCGTCTTCGAATTCATCAATGAAGATGAGATAGAACCCGACTCTCCCAATGCGCTCGCTTTGGAAAATGTGCGCGGAAAAGTGGAGTTCCGCAATGTCTGGTTCGGCTATAACCCCGAGGAATACATCATCAAAGATTTTTCAATGGTCATCGAACCCGGACAGAAAATTGCGATTGTCGGCCCGACCGGTGCCGGCAAAACCACGCTCGTCAAGCTGCTGATGCGCTTCTACGATATTGACCGCGGAGAGATCCTGATTGATGACATCAACATCCAGGACATAAGCCGTGAAAACCTGCATACCCATCTTTCGATGGTGCTCCAGAACACCTGGCTTTTCAATGACACGATCCGCGAAAACATCCGCTACGGTCGTCAGGACGCCAGCGACGAAGATGTGGTGGCTGCTGCAGACATGGCTTATGCCGACCACTTCACCCGCACGCTTCCGGGCGGGTATGACATGGTGCTCAACGAAGATGCATCCAACGTCTCTGCTGGTCAGAAGCAGCTCCTGACTATCGCGCGCGCGGTGTTGGCTGACCCGACCATCCTGATCCTGGACGAGGCGACCAGTTCGGTCGATACCCGAACCGAAGTGCTGATCCAGAAAGCCATGGACAAGCTGATGATCGGCCGCACCAGCTTTATCATTGCCCACCGGCTTTCCACTATTCGCAACGCCGACCGCATCCTGGTGCTGCGCGATGGCGACATTGTGGAACAAGGCTCACATGATGAGTTGCTGGCGCTCAATGGCTTCTATTCTGAGCTTTACCACAGCCAGTTCCTGCTGCCGGTAGATGCATAATAGACCAAACAAATAGACGAGCAAAAGGCGCAGGGTTAACTCTGCGCCTTTTGCTTAAGCCCGGGTAAAATTATTGAAACGATCGATTGGAGACTATCATGCCAAGAGCTACCTATACATTTCCGGACGGATTCCTTTGGGGTACCGCCACCGCCGCGCACCAGGTGGAAGGCAATAATCTGAACAATGACTGGTGGGCATGGGAGCAGCAGGAAGGGCGCATATTGAACGGCGACCGGTCTGGCAAAGCTTGTGATTGGTGGGCTGGGCGATGGCGCGAGGATTTTGACCGTGCTCATGAGGCTTACCAAAACGCGCACCGGCTTTCTGTGGAATGGTCGCGCATTCAGCCCGAGCCAGACCGCTGGGATGAAAGCGCGCTTGACCGCTATCGCCAGATGCTGCTGGGGCTCAAAGAGCGCAACATGGCGGCGATGGTTACGCTCCATCATTTCTCCAACCCGATGTGGCTGGTGGAGATGGGCGGCTGGGAAAATGAAGCCGTGATTGACCTCTTCGCGGCTTTTTCACGCCGGGTGGTGGAAGCCCTGGGCAATCACTGCAAGCTTTGGGTGACCATCAACGAGCCAAATGTTTATATGAGCGGCGGATACCTGGGCGGGGGCTTTCCTCCGGGCAAAAATGACCTGAAAGCTGGACTCAAGGTTCTGAGCAACTTGCTCAAAGCGCATGCTGCCGCTTACCAGGCCATCCACGAGGCGCAGAGTGATGCCCAGGTAGGCGTCGCGCACCATTGGCGCGGTTTTCTTCCTGAAAACAGTAACCCCCTCACCCGCTACAGCACAAATCTGTTCAACAAGGTATTTAATGAGGCTTTTCCCCAGGCTCTGGTCACAGGCAAATTCGATGCTGCTTTCTTGAAAGAGGATATCCCCCAGGCAAAGAATACCCAAGATTTCATCGGCTTAAATTATTACACGCGCGAGTTGATCCGCTTTGATCTCGGCAAGCGGGCGGAAATGTTCACCCAGCGCTCTTACCCCAAAGACGCGGAGCTTTCGGAAACTGGCTTTTTGAGCAATGATCCTGAAGGTTTCAAGGCTTGCATCAAATGGGGTACGCAATTTGGAAAACCGATTTACATCACTGAAAATGGTGCTGAAGACAGCCAGGATGATTTCAGGCGCAAGTACTTGCTGCAGCATCTGCACGCGATGTGGCATATGGTCAACCACAACATGCCGGTGAGGGGTTATTTTCACTGGAGCCTGGTGGATAATTTCGAATGGGAACGAGGCTGGAGCCAGCGCTTTGGGCTGTGGGGGCTTGACCCTGCCACGCAGCTGCGTACCAGGCGCAAGAGTGTGGACCTCTACGCGGAGATATGCCGCAGCAACAGTATTACATCTGAGAGCGTTGAGAAGTATTGCCCGGAGATCTACGACCGGATTTATCCGGTGTGATTTTGCGGGTAAAAGCACTTCATCCTGTGTGAAACGCAGCGATGTGGCGTTGATTTTCATAGGCTGGACGAGATTGGAAGCATTGGACACTCCCTCCTTCGGAAACCTTGATGTGCTTCCAATCCGCCATTAATAATTCAAAACCTCGAAAATGACCTCAACACGGTACCTACGACTATGTAGGAACTGACCATGGCTATGTAGGGAACTGGCCAGCCTGTTCCACACCCGGTTTTCCCCAACTCGAATCCGGTTGTGGACTGCCTCAACCCAACGGGGTCCCCATCAAGCCTTAATCACATTTTTCGTTTCGGATTGTCTCACCCGGATGGACACCTGCCATCAGAAGCCCGATGTCTTCTTTGGTGGCAGTTTCTCTTGGCAAAATGTCCATGATTTTGCCCTCATAGATGACCGCGATCCGATCAGCCAGCGCCAGGATCTCATCCAGATCTTCCGAGATCAGCAGAATCGCCGTACCTTTCTTGCGTTCCATCAACAACTGCTCATGCACATACTCGCTTGCGCCGATATCCAGACCTCTTGTGGGCTGCGCAGCCACGATCGCGCGCGGCTCACGCGAGAGCTCCCGCGCCAGCAGGACCTTCTGAATATTCCCGCCCGATAAGCTCTTGGCCAGGGTCTTCTTCGAAGGCGTTTTGATGCGATACTGCTCAATCAAGCGATCTGCGTGCTCATTGATATAGGACATTTGCAGGAACCCATGTTTGGAGAAAGGCATTTTGTGATGTTCACGCAGCACCAGGTTTTCGGAAATGTTGAAGTTGCGGATCATACCATCTTTCATCCGCTCTTCAGGGATGTATGAAAGACCTTTTTCGGTAATTACTGACGGCTTCCTGCCTGTCATATCCTGCCCTTCAAGGATAATCCTTCCACTTGTGATCGGTCTTATCCCGGTTAGCGCTTCAGCCAGCTCAAGTTGCCCATTGCCCGAAACGCCTGCCAGCCCGACAATCTCGCCCGAATGCACTGCCAGGTTAACACCGCGCAGTCCTTCAACCCCACGGTCACTCCCACAACTGACGTCCTCAAGCGCGAAGCGCACCTCCCCGACCTGGGGTTTTTCCGTACTTTTGATGAACTCAATTTCGCGACCCACCATCCAATTCGCCAGGGTATTCTGAGTCACGTCACAAGTCGGGCGCGTGCCCACGTTGCGCCCATCACGCAGAACTGTTACCCGTTCACTGATCGCGATTACCTCGTGGAGCTTGTGCGAGATGAACACCAGCCCATAGCCATCGCTCTGCATCTGCCTCATAATCGCAAACAATTCATCTACTTCCTGGGGGGTCAACACGGCTGTCGGCTCGTCCAACAGTAAAATCGCCGCGCCGCGGTAAAGAGCCTTGATAATTTCCACCCGCTGTTGCTGACCAACGCTCAACTGCCAGATATACGCGCTGGGGTCGATGCTCAGGTTATATTTGTCTGCCAGAGCAATAACTCTCTCCGAGACTCTGTCCAGATCGGTCAGGGGTTTCCGGCTCGAAGGTAAGCCCAAGGCCACGTTTTCAGCTACCGTCAGTGTTGGCACCAGCATAAAATGTTGATGGATCATACCGATGCCCTGCTGGATTGCGGCTGTTGGGGAATTTATTTTTACCGGTTCGCCATTTACGAGAATCTCGCCCTCATCCGGATGATACATCCCGTAAAGAATCTTCATCAGAGTGCTTTTTCCAGCCCCATTTTCCCCCAACAACGCATGCACCTCGCCAGCCCGCAAATCAAAGTTCACATTGTCATTCGCCAAAACCCCGGGAAACCGCTTGGTAATCCCGCGCATCTCAAGCGTCTCAAAGGCGACTTTTTCATTGATAACCGGACTGTTCTTCTGCATGCCATTTCCTTTTTGGGTCAGGCATTGCTGCCTGACCCGTTCTTACTGGTCTGAACTAAGGTTTGGGGATAACAATGCTGCCATCATTGATGCCAGCAATTACTTCCTCAACTTTGGCTTTAATTTCATCACTGAGCTCAATCTCAGGATTGAGATTGATTACCTGACCACCGTTCTGTAAATCAGCAGAGAAGGTATGCCCTCCCATTATCCCAGCAGCACGCAGCGCGATGATCTCACGCAAAATGCCTTCCCAGTGGTAAACCTGGCTGGCAACTACGGTACTTGGAGCAAAAGCATTCTGATCTGCCTGTGTTCCAAACCAATACAAACCAGCTTCTTCGGCTTTGCCGATGGCGCCAACTACCATTTGTGCTGAGCCGGTCAAAACATCCGCACCAGCCGCGATATGGGTGGTTGCAGCCTCGGAAGCGAGTGCCACATCCGAGAAACTGCCAATGTAGGTCACGCGCACATCGATGTCTGGATCAACAGACTTTGCGCCTGCCACGAAACCATCCACATACAGTTTGGCATCGCCGGTCTCGATCGGACCAACAACACCAATGATCTTCGACTTGGTCAGCATGCCGGCCATGACGCCATTCACATATCCGCCCTGATCTGAAGCGGCTTCATAGGCATGCACATTCGGTAGACCGAAAGTATCCACCGTGGTGCCCCAGGCAAATACAGTTTCCGGGAAGTCCGGCGCAATTTCCTGCAGAGAAGAACCATATTGTGAGCCATGGGCTATAACAATGTCGTAGCCTTTGGTGGCGTAATCACGAATGGCAGCTGCAGCGTCATCAACGACAAACATGTTCTCGGTGAACGCATATTCCAGACCTTCGCCCATCTCCGCCTTCAGTACCATCAAGGCATCTGAAATACTTTGTGTGAATGCAAGGTCATTAATGCTGCTGGGAGAAACCACTGCGATACGTAAAGGCTGGGTGGTCTCTTCAACAGCGGCAGGAGGCTCTGCAACGGGGGTCTGCGCGCAGGCACCCAGGAACATCGCCACAACTAATAGCACTGAAACTAAGGTAAGTACTTTCTTCATAATTCTCCTTTTTAATAGGGGAGAGGCTTTTGCGCCATCCTCCCGGATTTTATCCTTCCCGCTCAAAAACCTTGGTCAAGGCGGACGGACCCTGGCCTTTCGAGACAGAAAGGGTTAACACTAAGATTGTCAATATATAGGGCATCATCACAGCCAACTCTGCCGGGATGGGGATACCAAGCACCTGGATCCAAAGCTGCAGGGCGTTTATCATACTGAACAGCAGTGCGCCGCCCAGGATTCCAAATGGTTTCCAACCTCCAAAATACACCAGTGCGACGGCAATAAAACCCTGACCAGCCGTCATGTTCTGCTGGAATACATTCAACAATGCAATTGAGAGCGACGCGCCGGCAATCCCCGAAAACACGCCGCCCATGATGACGGTCAGATATCGGATACCTGCCACGCTGACCCCCAGAGAGTCCACTGCTTCGGGGTTCTCGCCTACTGCCCGGATCTTCAAGCCAAGCGTGGTCTTGTTCAAGACGAACCAGGCAACTGGCACAAGCAAAAATGCCAGGTAGACAAGCGCGTTGTGGTTGAAAAAGATTTCGCCTATCACCGGGATCTTGCCCAAGAGCGGAACCGAAATCTTCTGGAAGCCCTTTACGCCTTCGACGGTTCCAACCAGCTTTTGGAACAGCAGATTACTCATGCCCATTCCAAAAAGGTAAAAACCAATACCACTAATGCCCTGTGTGGCATGCAGATTGATAGTTATAAATGCCATCGCCAGCCCCATCAAAGCCCCCACCCCCATGGCCGCCAGCACGCCGAGCCAGACATTATTAGTCTCCAGCGTGACATAAAACGCGACAAACGAACCCAGCAGCATCTGTCCTTCCACCCCAAGGTTCAGGACGCCGCTACGCTGCCCGAACATCTCGCCAATTGAGGCGAACAGATAGGGAGTTGCCAGGCGAATTCCCGACGAAATAATACCAATGATAACTGTAGCGCTGAGCAGATCCGAAATCATGCCTCACCTGCTTCCTGCTGCATTTCAGCTTCCTCTGGCTTTGCCTGCTCAGTCCCGGATTGACTCAGCCTCCGTTTTTGGCTGCGTTTGCGGAAAAACTCGCTGCTCACCACAAACACCACCACCAAACCATTCAACGCGGTAATCAGAGCCGACGGCACCTGCACCACGCGCTGCATGGCATTCGCCCCCACCAGCAGCCCGCCAAACAACACCGAGGCTGGGATGGTGATCAGAGGGTGTAACTGCCCAAACAAGGCGGCAACAATTCCGTTAAACCCAGCGTTGCCGGTGAAACCCGTTGCCGATCCATCCGTGATCATGCGGTAGTTCACACCATAGACCTGCATCATGCCTGCCAGACCGGCAAAGGCGCCGCTGAGCAAGAGTGCCACCACGATATGCTTTTTGACATCAATGCCGCCGTACTTTGAAGCTGGCTGGCTTTGCCCTACTGCCCTGATCCGATATCCCAGAGTAGTGCGCCACAACAAGAAATAAACTGCCACTGCCAGCAAGATTGCGATCAGAAGCCCAAGGTGTAATCGCGTCGGCGAGAGCCTCGGCAGGCGATAACTTTCAAGCAGCCGCGCTGTTTGCGGGATTTGTGAGGATGCTTCCCTTTGCACTGGGTCAATCATTGGTCCGCGCATCAGAAAGTTCATGATCTGCACTGCGATGGCGTTCATCATCACTGTGCTCAGGATTTCATTTACATTAAAATAAGCTTTTAATATGCCGGGAATGCCGCCCCAGATCATCCCACCCAAAATTCCCAGCAACATGGCAATGACGATTGCCAGCCAACCAGGTAACTCAGTAAAAGTCAGACCAAACCAGGTGGAAAGGATCGCCCCGATGATCATCTGCCCTTCTCCGCCGATGTTCATGACACTACCGCGGTAGGCAATGCAGGTTCCCAGTCCAACCAAAAGCAAAGGGGTGGCTTTCACCAAAGTTTCAGCAAAGGCATTAAAGCTGCCAAAAGCCCCTTGAGCCAATGCGCCATAAGCCGTCAGTGGGTTAGCTCCCAAGAGCACAAGGAAAATTGCGCCCACCAGCAAAGCTGCCAGCGTGGCAAAAATTGGCATCAATTGATCAAAAATGGAACCTGCTCGGTCTTTCAGGTGCAAATCCGCTGTTGCTTGTTTTGGCGACATAGTCAAAACTCCAGGTCGGTTTGAGTGCTCAGGAAAACGCCTATTTAACCCGATAGGTTTTCCCTGGCTAATAACAATTTTGATTATTGAACGATTTTACCAGTAAAGTAAAAACTGCGCACGAACAAACAAAAACCAGGTTTGAGGGTATTGTAATCTTGAATCTTGAGCGTTGAAACCACTAACACTGACAAAATTTATGTGAAATCCCTAAAGGATTGCCCAATAGATCAAACCTCACAATTATCAGTTCTAAACCTGAATATTATCCTGCTTTGATGAATCGTTAATCCGTAATCTGGTCTCACAGGTCAAAGCAATGGATGTATAATCTACTGTCGTTAAATTGATGTCAGCAAACTGATCATGCGGTTTATACCCCATCAATAGCAATTTATTTTTTTGGCAAATTATTTTATTGTGGAAATAATCCAGAAAGGCTAATGGTCAACGATGGTTTCAACTGACCCTGCTCTAAATCCAAATCCTATTAAAGATAATATCTCTTCAATTTTGCGCAATCGCTGGTTTTTCTTAGGAGTCGGCGTACTCATAGCCAGTATCGTACTCATGCTGACACTGGACATGCAGCTCTACGCTGTCTCTATGTCTGTAGGTTTGATGGGTATAGGTTTGGCAGCCTACTTCATCCTGCGCATCACGCTTCGACAGGTCAAGTCCAAAAGTATGACCGCCGCAGCAAGTGATATCCGGGAAGGCGCACGCACCTACCTCAGAAGGCAGATCAAGACGATATTGCTGGTAACGCCTTTCTTTGCGGCACTTTTGTATTGGATCCTGGACTGGAAAGCAGCAGTGACTGCAGTTTGCGGCGTTCTGACCTCTTTGCTGGCGTCATATATCGGGATGAGCGTGAGCGTGCGGACAAACCTGCAAACCGCGGATATCGCCAATGAAGGCAAGGGCAGTCCCTTCCGCATCGCCCTGTTTGGCGGTTCGGTTATGGGCTTCTGCATCACAGGCTTGAGCCTGATCGTGCTTTCCGTCCTGTTCAGCATTTTCAAGGATCCTGATTCTCTGATCGGTTTTGCTTTTGGCGGCGGTCTGGCAGCCTTATTTGCCCAGATTGGCGGTGGAATTTTTACAAAATCCGCGGACATTGGCGCGGACATGGTGGGCAAAATCGAGGAAAACATCCCTGAGGATGATCCGCGTAACGCGGCAGTCATCGCAGACCTGGTGGGTGATAACGTTGGCGACTGCGCGGGACGCGGCGCAGACCTGTTCCAGACTTTCAGTGACGACCTGGTCACTGGGTCCATTGTGGCCGTCGCCATGGTATCAGTTTATGGACAGAGAGGCCTCTTCTTCCCGTTTCTGATCCAGAGTGTGGGTATTGTTGCATCTGCCATTGGCATTTTTGCCAGCCGGGAATGGAAACCCGGAATGTCGCCAGCCACACAGTTCAACATTGGTTTGTTTGTGAGCTCAATTCTGAGCATTATCGGCGCGACAATCATGTCACTTATATTGCTGGACGATTGGATCATTGCCATCGCAGCCACTTTGGGAGTCCTAATCACCACAGTTGCCTCCGTGAGCACGCGTTATTACGCGGGCATGGAAGGTAAGCCGGTCAAGAACATTGCCAAAGCATCAAAACGAGGTGCTGCCCTAAACCTGATCACGGGAATTTCCTACGGCTTGCAGAGCCCTGTTTTGCCAGTAATTGTCCTGATGGGTGTGGTGATTGGTGTTTATACGCTTTCAGGCAACAGTCTTATGGCATTGGTGGGTGTCAATATCGGAACTGACCTTTTGATCACTTTCATCATGGCTGCTGATGCCTTTGGGCCGATTGTGGATAATGCCGCAGGAATTGCCGGAATGGCAGAGGCGGACAGAAAGGTCGTGAAGAAGCTTTCCAAGCTCGATTCGGTCGGTAACACAATGAAAGCCATCACCAAAGCCTATGCCATGATCTCTGGAACGATCACAGCCTTTGTCATCTTCCTGACATTTTACAGACTTGCAGGCATCGACGCAATCGATGTCACCACACCCTTTAACCTCAGTTTCCTGTTTATTGGAGCCTGTCTGCCATTCCTGATCTCCTCACTTGTGATTGGATCAACTGCCAGAACTGCTGAAAAGATGGTGGATGAGGTCCGCGACCAATTTACAAAAAATCCGGACATTATCAAGGGCTTGGCCAAACCGGATTATTCTCACTGCATTGACATTGCCACGCGCAACGCGCTGCACGAGATGATCCTGCCAAGCGCGATCAGCGTGTTGGTGCCGATAGGGATCGGCTTTGCCTTTGGTATGAATGCCTTGGGAGCGGTTTTGGTGGGCTCGGTGGCGTGCTCTGCCCTTCTGGGACCTTTCTTCAACAACACTGGCACCGCGTTTGACAATGCCAAGAAGACCATTGAGGACATGGAAAATATGCGCGGCACCCCCCAGCACATTGCAGCCGTAATTGGAGACACCGTCGGAGATTCCCTCAAGGATGTTGCCGGGCCTTCAACGCTGATCTTTATGAAGCTGATCGGCATGGCATCCCTGCTGATTGTGCCGCTATTCAAATAATTTACAGTTCCATTTCTGAGCTTGCGGTTTCGCTGCCAGTCTTGTGAATGACAACTGCCCGTGGTGGGTAGGCTATAATCGGGCATACTTCTGCGTTTGCTTTGTGACGCCAACCCACCTTACCTGCTGCGCGGCGAATTTTCACGTCGCTTCGCTGCGGGGATGATAAACGACGTGGCGATCTCGCCTATCACGTCGACCCAATAGCAAAAAAGAGATTGCCACACCCCCTCTCCAAACACCAGGATTATGGTTGGTTAGCAACGGGGGTTCGCAATGACAGATTGTCTGTCATCGCGATAAGCAGTGCGACGTAACCTTATTCATACAAACACGACACATTGGTAGGGTGGGTTGGCGTCATAGTATCTCGCCCCACCTTAATATAAAATAGCCAACCCACCATGAACAGCAATCTCCCTATTCACGCAGTAATGCTGCGGTGGGTAGGCTATAACCCGGTGTACTCCTGCATATGCTTTGTGACGCCAACCCACCCTACCTGTGCGGCGAATTTTCACGTCGCTTCACAACGGGGGTTCGCAATGACAAATAACCTGTCATCGCGAGGAGCGAAGCGACGTGGCGATCTCACTTTTCACGTCGACCCAATAGCAAAAGACAACT